>NZ_JBHYVB010000007.1:18806-28238 GCF_042750115.1 Streptomyces sp. NPDC059455 | reverse complement strand
CTCGGGGCGAAAATAACCGCGCCCCCCCCACCTAGGGCGGGCCCCCTACCCGCGCCCCTAACCCCTCTACACCCACCCCGCGCCGCGCGCCGCCCCCCCCCCGGGGGGGCCCCCCCCGGCCCGGGTCATGGCCGCCGCGCGGAAGGCGTCAGTCCGTGGCGCCCGCGACCGACTTGCGGCCGTCCGCGTCGCCCTGCCCCGGCACCGACAGCGCGGCACTCGCTGAACCCGGCCCGTCGTCATCCGAGTTGAGCGAGGCGAGGATGGCATCGCGCTCCGGGGTGTCCTCCGGCTTGAGGTAGCCGATGACGATGAAGAGCACGAGCGAGACCGCGAGCGGGACGGAGATCTGGTACTCCAGGTTCACGCCTCCGTCGACCGCGTCGTTGATCGGGTAGTTGACCAGGTAGAAGGCGATCAGGCCCATGGCCCAGCTGACCAGTGCCGCCGTCGGACCCGACTTGCGGAAGGCGCGCAGCATGCCCAGCATCAGCGGGATCGCGATCGGTCCCATGAGCCCGGCGACCCACTTGATCACGACGGTGATGATGTCCCCGAAGAAGTCCGAGTTGACCTGGGTGGCGATGGCCATCGACAGGGCGAGGAAGAGCAGGGTGGTGTAGCGGGCCGCGAGCAGCCCGGTGCGGCTGCTCCACTCGCGTACGGACTTGAAGATCGCGGGCATGATGTCCCGGGTCACCACGGCCGCGATCGCGTTGGCGTCCGAGGAGCACATCGCCATGGTGTGTGAGAAGAAACCGACGATCACCAGGCCCAGCAGACCGTGCGGCAGCAGGTGTTCGGCCATCTCGGCGTACGAGTCGGCGGGCTTGTCCGTCTTGATGATCAGCGGCGCGACCCACATGGGGAAGAACAGCACCAGCGGCCAGACGAACCACAGGACGGCCGACAGCCGCGCCGAGCGCTTGGCGGAGTGGGCGCTGTCGGTCGCCATGTAGCGCTGCGCCTGGTTCCACATGCCGCCGTTGTACTCGAAGGTCTTGATGAAGAGGTACGCGAGCAGGAAGACCAGGGTGTACGGGCCGACGGTCGGCTGGTGGTGGCTGTCGGGGAGGTCGTCCCAGACGGTCCAGAAGGTGGAGAAGCCGTCCAGTTCATTGAGCACGGCGATCAGCATCGCGATGCCCGCTATGAACTGGATGATGAACTGGCCGAGTTCGGTGAGCGCGTCGGCCCACAGCCCGCCGACGGTGCAGTAGATGGCGGTGACCACGCCCGTGATCAGGATGCCCTGGTTGAGCGAGACACCGGTGAAGATGGAGAGCAGGGTGGCGATGGCCGCCCACTTGGCGCCCACGTCGACGATCTTCAGCAGCACCCCGGACCAGGCCAGCGCCTGCTGTGTGGGCAGGTTGTAACGGTTCTTCAGATATTCGAGCGGCGAGGCCACCTTGAGTTTGCTGCGCACCCGGTTCAGACGCGGCGCGAAGAGGCTGGCCCCGATCGCGATGCCGATGGCGATGGGGAAGGACCAGGTGACATAGGAGGTGATGCCGTATTGGTAGGCGATGGCCGCGTATCCCGTGAACATCACCGCGCTGTAGCCGGACATGTGGTGCGAGATCCCGGACAGCCACCAGGGCATCTTGCCGCCCGCGGTGAAGAAGTCGCTGACGTTGTCCACACGCTTGTGGGACCAGAGGCCGATGCCGACCATGACACCGAAGTAGCCGATCAGTACAACCCAGTCGAGACTGTTCATGTCCCCTCCCAGGGGTCCGCCATATGAACGGGAGCGCACTTCGCCGCGACGTTCGTCATGGGCGGTTCCCCCGAGCGGGAGCGGGGTACTTCCGGGATTGAACCGCTCGTTCGGGTGACCGGTCAAGGGTTCTATAGGTCACGAATGTGAACGCAGGTCAGAAAGAAGAACCAATTTACGCTTTCTTGACCTGACGGGGCGTTGTCGTTCGCATGTCTGTACGCCCACGATGGGCGGGCACTTCGTCAGACGCACGCCCACCGATCGCTGGGTCGTACGGGAGCGGGATCCCGAAAGGCCGGACAGGAGTCGCGCTAACGCATCAGTTCACCGGCGTTCACCAGCAGCGACTGCCCGGTGATCGCCCGGGCCCGGTCGGAGGCCAGGAACGCCGCGGCCTCCGCCACATCCCCGTCCGTCGCCAGCTCCGGCAGGGCCATCCGGTCGGTGAGCCGGCTCAGCACCTCGGCCTCGCCCACGCCCTCGGTCTGCGCGGTGAAGGTCACATACGCCTGCACCGGCGGCCCCCACATCCACCCGGGCTGCACGGTGTTGACTCGTATCCGGTGCGGACCCAGCTCACGCGCGAGCGCGTACATGGCGGAGGTCAGCGCCCCCTTGGAGGCGGCGTACGCGGTCTGGCGCAGCTCGGTGGGGGCGGCGGACGACGACTGGGTGCCGATCAGCACGACCGAGCCGCCGTTCCGCTTCAGCGCGGGCAGACAGGCGCGGGTCATCCGGAGCGTCCCGAGCAGATTGATGTCCACCACCCGGGCCCAGGAGGCGAAGTCGGCGTCCTCCAGGCCGCCGAAGTGGCTGTCCAGCGCGGCCACATGGACCACGGCGTCGATCCCGCCGAAGCGGTCGAGGGCGAGCGCGGCGAGGGCCTCGCACTGCGCCTCGTCCGCGATGTCGGTGGGCCGCCAGGCGGTGTGCTCACCGCCCGGATCGACCTCCTCCGCCACCTTCGGCAGCCGTTCCCCGGTCCGCGCCCCCAACACCACCCGGGCCCCGTCCCGGACGCACGCGGCCACCACCCGGGCTCCCAGCCCGGGTCCGACCCCGGAGACGACGACGGTCTTGCCCTGCAGCGGCATGGCGGTCCCTCCCGTATCTGGCGTCGCGTCAGATTAGGGGCGCGGCCGTGAGATGACCAGAGCGCCACCGGCCCCGTTTTCGCCGTCCGATTCCGCGCACTTGATTCGTACGCACCCCTCCCCAACTGACGTCACGTCAGCTACACCTGAGGGACATGACAAGCGACGCGTACGCGGAACTGGCCTCCGTCGGCCCGTACGGGGTGCGCCCTGGCCATGCCCTGATCACCCTGGTCGAGCCGCACCCGGGCCATGAGTACGCCTACAACCGCTGGTACGAGGACGACCACTTCATCGCGGGCGCGATGGCCATGCCCTGGATCTACGCGGGCCGCCGCTGGGTCGCCACCCGTGAGCTGCAACTGCTGCGCTACCCCGAGAAGTCGGCGATCGCCCAGCCGGTGACCGCCGGCTGCTACCTCTCCGTCTACTGGCTCACCGAGGGCCGCTACGCGGACCACATGCGGTGGACGGTCGGCATCAACAAGCGGCTGCTGCGGGACGGGCGGGTCTACCAGGACCGTACGCACATCTTCACGGCCTTCCAGGACCACGAGGCCACCATCTACCGGGACGGGGCGGCCGGGCCGCGTGACCACCACGCGCTGGACCACCCCTACGCCGGGCTGGCACTGGAGGTGATCGAGAGCGAGGGCCCGGGGCAGCGGGAGGAGCTGCTCGCATGGCTCCGATCCAGACATCTGCCGCGCCGGCTCGCGGGCTCACCCGCCGCGATGGTGACGGTCTTCCGGCCGACCCCGCTGCCCTCGGACCGGATGTCGTATGTGAAGCAGGTCGAGGGGGTCGACACCCGGCTGACCCTGCTCTGGTTCCTGGAGTCCGATCCCCGCGAATGCTGGGACCCCTGTTTCACCGGTCTGGACGGTGAAGTGGCCGATGCCGGTCTCGGCCGGGTGGAATTCATGGCGCCGTTCATTCCGACGATTCCCGGTACGGACCAATACGTGGCGGAACTCCGCTGAAGCGGCGACGCGGGAAAGCGCCGGAAACGGCAAGAGCCCTCTCGGCAGGGACGGCGACCGGTCGAGAGGGCTCGGCTGCGGGCTTGGCGCTCCGCGCCGCCGACCGCGCTACCGCGGCCGGATGTTGCGGAGATCAGCCGAGGTCGAAGGCGCCTCGGCTGACGTCGGACACAAAGGCCGACCACGATGCGGGGGCGAAGCTGAGCGTCGGTCCCTGGGGGTCCTTGGAGTCGCGCACGGCGATCTCGCTGATGACCGGGGAGGAGATTTCCACGCAAGCGCCGTTTCCGGCGGAGTACGAGGATTTCACCCACATGCTCGTCTTTCCCTGCTGAATGGACACGATTGCTCCGATGCATTGTGTAGATGAGACGCACCCCCGATTGGAGGCGTCACCGACGTTACTCGGCAACATCGTCTGGAAAGCGGGCCATTCACTCGACCGGATGGCATATTCCCGTGGCCCCTTCCCCGGCGAGGCGCGGAGGTGTAATCTCCGCCCTTCGCCGTTCGCGCCGGAGCGTTTCCGTCCCTCCTCAGTCCGCCGGGGGCGCCTCGCTCTCCTCCTGGTGCCTGCGGGCGTGCTCCTGGGCCATCTCGGTGATGAACTGGCGGCTCTGATCCGCGTTCAGCGCCTGGGCCCGCAGATGCTCGTACATCATGCTGTAGCTCTGCACATCGCTGAGCTTCTCCAGATACAGGTCGCTGGTCACGCCCTCGAGATAGACGACGCTGGTGTCCGACTCGTCCGAGAACTCCAGGATGGTGAACTGCCCGCTCATCCCCGGATGCGACCCCATGTCGAAGGGCAGCGCCTGCACCGTCACATGGGGCTCGTGGCTCATCCGGACCAGATAGTCCAGCTGATCGCTCATGATCTTGGAATTGCCGACCACCCGCCGCATCGCCGCCTCGTCCACGACCGCCCACAGCCGCAGCGGCGCCAGTGGATCGGTGATCCGCTCCTGGCGCCTGAGCCGGACCTGGACCCGCTGGGCGATCTGGTCCTGAGGGGCCTCGGGCAGGGCGCCGCTGATCACCGCCTCCGCGTACTCCGGGGTCTGCAAGAGGCCGGGCAGCACCTGGGGTTCGTAGACCCGCAGCGACGCCGCGTCCGTCTCGAAGCCGATGTAGACGCTGTACGGCACATCGCCGAAGGCGTTCCACCAGCCCTGCTGGCGGGACTCCTTCGCCATTTGCATCAGGGAATCGACCAGCGCCTTGTCCTCCACCTTGTAGGTGCGGCACAGGTCGCGCACATCGCGCTGGCTGATGCTGCGGCGTCCGTTCTCCAGTCGGCTGATCTTCGACTGGGAGACCATCAGCTCCTCCGCCACCTCCTCCGCCGTCATGCCCTTCTCCTGGCGGAGCCTGCGCAGTTCCTGGCCCAACCGGCGTCGCCGGACAGTGGGGCCGACGTTCGATGTCACGGGACGTGCACCTCCGGCTTCGTACTGCTGATTTATGCTGCTCAGCAGCCTGCCACTACCGGACGGGGCCGCGCTGGGAAATGGCCGCACAAGGGCGGCCGCACAACGGTGGGCGAACGCGCGCGCGGGGCGGCGGGGCGGCCCCGGGGGCCAAAAAGCCCGGCCCCCCCCCCCCCCGCCGGACCGCCGGCCCCCCCCCGGGGGGGGGGGCAGCGGGGGGGGGGGGGGGGCGGGGGCTACCCCAACCCGCCCCCCCCCACCACCCCCCCCGCTTCAGCGGCTCCCGAACCGGGTCAGTGGGGACTGCGGTGCGGTCGGTGGAGCGTCAGTGGTGCTCGGTGCTGCTCGGAGCCGGACGGTGGCGCTCCGCCCCGGACGGTGCCGGGAGCGGTGTCCGCCGCCCCGCTGACGGGCTGCTGGTGCGTTCGACGGGCTGGGTGGTGCGTGCTGGTGCGATGGTGCCCCGAAGGGGCCTCAGCGCGCTCCGACGCGGGCCATGCTCCCGCGACGGGACGGCTGGGCCGGAACGCCGGCCGCGGGCTCCGCCGCGGCGCGCGTGCCCGGCTGTCGGCCCGGGCCCGCGGCCGGTGCGCGCCGTGGCTGCGCCGCGGCACCGTTCTGCACGTCCATCACGGCGTGCGCCACGAGACCGCCCATCGGGTCGTGCCGGATCAGATCCCGGAGCCTGGAGCGCGAGGAACGCCCCTCGTTCCCGGGATACAGGTGCTTGCCGAGCCCGACCGCGTGGGCCAGGGCGGCGAGCGCCGCGGTCCGCGGGTCCGGCGGTACGCCGGTGCGGATCGCACTGTCCAGCCGGGCCCTGATCTCCCGGCTGATCGCCGTCTCCGTCGCCTGGTAGCGCGTCGTCGGCAGTACGCCACACATCTGGCCCGCGACGGCATGCACCATGCCGCAGCGCTCCAGGTGCGTGAGGTACGTCTGGCGCAGCCCCAGCCGGGGCCCGCCGATCCAGTGGACCGCGCGCACCGGGCTGCCGCGTCGGCGCAGCAGCTCCAGTGCGGAGTCCAAAGTCGGATCTCCGGTCGGCCGTGGCAGCACCACGGCGATACGATCCCCGTCAGGGGCTATCCGTCCGGCCAGGGCCAGCTCTACTAGCTGTGCCCCGGCAAGACCGAGGTCAAGCGACTGCGGCTGCGCCGTGGTACCCGTGGTCGGGTCCAAAGCGAGCAGCAGAAGCTCCTCCGGAATTGTTCTGCGGCTCCTGCCCATCCATGCCTCCCCGCGTGGATGAATGACAGGGTGACCCCTCTCACATTGGTCTGTCGAGAGTGCCTGGGGGGTTTGGGTGGGAACCAGTAGGTATGTCGTTCTCGTCTAGCAGGTGGGCGGGCACCTGAAGACGCTCTCCGGCTGTGGCGATGCGCGATCGCGTGCCGGACACACAGGACACTGGTAGAGGTTGGGCTGCGGGACGTGACGCCATGGGGTGTAGGGCGTCCCGCGACACATATCGAGGAGGCATCGGTGGCGGGCGAGTCCCCCGGCAGGTCGGATCAGCAGAAGTCGTCGGGGGAGACGGCTAGGGGAGAGAGCGATCCGAGGCTCGCGATCTCGCGCGAAGCGGAGGCGGGCCAGGGCTCGACGGCGGTCGCCGTCGTGTCCGACGACCTCCGGTCGGGTTCCGAGGAGCCGGAGTCGGCTCCTGACGAGCCCGAGGTGACCTCCCAGGCGAAGGCCGAAGCGGAGGCGGAAGCGGAACCAGGGGCACCGGCGGTCGACCGGGGCGAAGCGAAGGTTTCTGGTGTTCGCGATAGTGAACAGGGCGAAGGTTCCGGGACGTCGAAGGCGAAGGCGGAGCCGGAGGCGGATGCCGGTGCATCGGACGAATCACCCAAGGGGGATACGGCCGAGCCCGACGCGGAGGCGGAAGCGGACGAGGACGGTGCGGACGGCGCCGATGACTCCAATGACGCCGATGATTCCAATGACGCTGACGACTCTGATGACGCGGATGCCGACGCGAAGGTTGAGGGTGCGTCCGAAGCCGAGTCGGATGAGGGCGGCGATGAGTCGTCGAAGCCGTCGGTGGATCAGCGGACGGCGGTCTTTCGTGCGGTGACGCCGAAGGAGGATGCCGACGCGAAGGTTGAGGGTGCGTCCGAGGCGGAGTCGGAGGGGGACGGTGACGAGCCGTCGAAGTCGTCGGTGGATCAGCGGACGGCGGTCTTCCGTACGGTGAAGCCCAAGGCGGACGCCGAGGGCAAGGACAAGAAGGGCGAGCCCGAGAAGGGCGAGCCCAAGAAGAAGGAAGAGGCCAAGGCGGACGAGCCCAAGGGCGAGTCCGGTAAGGCCGCCGCGTCCGACGCGGACGACGATGACTCTGACAAGCCGATCGACCGCCCGACGGCCGCCTTCGGCGTGCTCCCGGAGAAGTCCGGAAAGGGCGACAAGGGCGGTAAGAAGGGCATCGACCGGCCGACCACCGCCTTCAAGGCGGTCAGCCCCCCGGCTGACAGCGAGACGGCCGACGGCAAGACCGCCGACAGCAAGACGGCCGACAAGGCGTCCGACGCGAAGGCGTCCGACGCCAAGACGTCCGGCAAGAAGCCCGTCGGCGAGTCGGACAACGAGCGGACCAGCAAGTTCGTCCCGCTGCGGTCTCCCGACGACCCGGCCCCGCCGAAGCCCCCGGCCCCGCCCGCCGCGCCGAAGGCCCCCGCGGCCCCGCCCGCGGTCCCCGAGGCCGAGCGGACCAAGCAGCAGCCGCTGCCGCCGCTGGCCCCGGACGGCAAGCAGCCCGCGCCGCTCGATCTGCTGGCGCAGCTGACCAACACGCCGCCCAAGCCCGAGACGCCGCTGCGAACGGCGGTCCGCCGGGTCAAGATCTGGACGCCGTTGGCCGTGCTGCTGGTGATCATCCTGGGCGTTGCCCAGGCGCTGCGGCCGCTGCCGGATCCGTCGCTGAAGCTCACCTCGGACGCCGTCTACCGCTTCGGCGGCGGCGCGCTCTCCATGCCGTGGCCCGACCAGGGCCAGTCCGCCGCCGAGGTCGAGGGCGTCGGCAGCCTGGGCACCTCCGGGGAGCAGAAGCCCGTGCCGATCGCCAGCGTCACCAAGGTCATGACGGCCTATGTGGTGCTCAAGGACCATCCGCTGAAGGGCGACGCGGAGGGTCCGAAGATCAAGATCGACGCGCAGGCGGCCGAGGAGGCGAAGTCCGCCGACGAGTCGCGGGCGGAGGTCAAGGAGGGGCAGAGCTTCACCCAGCACCAGCTGCTCCAGCTGCTGCTGATCAACTCCAGCAACAACATCGCCCGGCTGCTCGCCCGCTGGGACGCCGGATCGCTCGACGCGTTCGTGAAGAAGATGAACGACGCGGCCGAGAGCCTGGGGATGAAGCACACCACCTACACCGACCCCAGCGGTCTGAAGGAGTCCACCAAGTCCACCGCGGCCGACCAGCTGAAGCTGGCCAAGGCGGCGATGCAGTCCGATGCGTTCCGGGCGGTCGTGGCCACGCCGAACACCAATATCCCGGGGCTCGGCGACCGTATCTACAACAACAACAATCTGCTGGTGAAGCCGGGTGTGATCGGTATCAAGACCGGTTCTTCCACCCCGGCCGGCGGTGCGCTGATGTGGGGCGCCGTGCGGACGATCGACGGCAAGAAGCAGCGGATCCTCGGTGTGGTCCTCGAGCAGCGCGCGACCACCACGCTGGACGCCAGCCTCCAGCTCGCGCAGACCAACAGCTACAAGCTGATCACCGCCGCGCAGGACGCCCTCACCTCGGCCACCGTCATCAAGAAGGGCGATGTCGTCGGCCAGGTCGACGACGGCCTCGGCGGCACCACGCCGGTCGTCGCCACCAAGGATCTGAAGGCGGTCGGCTGGTCCGGTCTGACGGTCGACATCAAGATCGGCGACGGCGGTAAGACGGTGCCGCACTCGGCCAAGGCGGGCACGGTCGTCGGCGAGGTGACCGTGGGCACGGGCCCCGGACAGCTCAAGGCGCCGGTGGCTCTTCAGAATGATCTGTCCGAGCCGTCGTTCGGCGCGAAACTGACCCGTATCGGCTGACCCGAGAGGGAAGTGGCATAGCGGGGACGAGAGGAAGTGGCCCCCGCGCGCAAACCCCCCGGGGCCCCCCCCCCGCCGGGGCCGCCCCCCCGGGGGTGGGGGGGGGGGGGCCCCCCCCGGGCCCCCCCCCGGCCCCCGGGTTGGACGGCGGGGGGGGT
>NZ_JBHYVB010000007.1:16534-18796 GCF_042750115.1 Streptomyces sp. NPDC059455 | reverse complement strand
CGCCGCTAAACTCCCCCTCTTCGGACGCCCCGAGAGGAAAGGGGACTCGGGGGCCGGTGGGGAGGGGCCCCCGCCCCCACCCGCGCCGGGGCCCGAGCCGGATCGGGGCCGCCCGAGCGTGCTAGCGTCGATGGGTCCCCGGCCTGGACCCACCGCGGAACCGGAGTGATCCGGCGCGGGGTTGAGGACGATGGGGCAGACCTCGGGGGAAGACGGGGAGAGCCGCAGTGACCACCGTGGATCCGACACGGGCCGATGAAAGCGGGAGCTCGGAGGAGAGCACCGCCGCACGAATACGCGTACCCACACAGCGCTGGCCTGCCGAGCCGACCGGCCCGGCAGAGGCGGAGGCGGGACGCGAGAGCGGCCAGGCCGCTTCGGGCGGGCTGCTCCAGCGCGCCAGAACGGCGGCCCTGCGCCATCCGGTTCTGACCGCCCTGGCCGCCGCCGCGCTGCTGCATCTGGTGTGGGTGGCGCTGCTCGCGAACAGCGGCGGTGATCTCGCCGCGCAGGACGCCTGGGCGGAGTTCGCCCTCCAGCACCCGGACCTGGCGTACAACCTGGCCTGGTACGGCGGGATGCACCCGGTCTCGTACAGCGTCATCTCGCCATATCTGATGGCGGTCCTCGGGGTCCGCTCGACGATGATGATCGCGGGGACGCTGTCCGCCGGGCTGCTCGCGTTGCTGCTGGTGCGCAGCCGTGCCGTACGGCGGCCGATGTGGCCCGCCATGTACGGCGCGTTCGCGCTGACCTGCAACGCCATCTCGGGCCGGGTGACCTTCGGGCTCGGCGCGATGTTCGGGCTCGCGGCCGTCGCCGTGATCTTCGCCTGGCCCCGGCGGTGGCGCTCCCGGCGCTGGCACCACAAGACCGGACGGTTCGTCCTGGCCGCCGTGCTGTCGGCGCTGGCGACCATGTCCAGTCCGGTGGCCGGTCTGTTCGTGGGCGTCGTGGCCGCCGGGCTGTGGCTGACCAAGCGGCGCCCCGCCGCGTACGCGCTCGGGATCACCCCGATCGTGGTGGTCGGCCTGTCGGCGTGGCTGTTCCCCTTCTCCGGTGAGCAGCCGATGGGCATCGGGTCGGTGATCCTGCCGTTCATCGCCGGTGCCGCCACGCTGATGTGTGTGCCGCGCAGGTGGTCGACGGTGCGGGTCGGGGCCGGGCTCTACTGTCTGGGAGTGGTGCTCACCTGGGTGATTCCCTCCCAGATCGGTACCAATATCTCCCGGCTCGGCATGGTCTTCGGGGGTGTGGTGCTGATCGCCGCGCTGCCCGCGGTGCGCAAGCCACCGCGCGCCGAGCTGCGCACGACGCGCGCGGGCCGCCGCTGGACCGTTCTGGTGCTGGCGCTCGCGACCGTCACGGTGTGGCAGGGGGTCAAGACCGCCGACGATGTGATCCACACCGCCCCCTCGGCGTCCTGGGCCCGTGAGCTGGCGCCGCTGGTCGACCGGCTCAAGCGGGAGCAGGCCGACCGGGGCCGGGTCGAGGTGGTTCCGGTGCGCAGCCACCGCGAGTCCTCCGCGCTCGCCCCGTACGTCAATCTGGCGCGCGGCTGGAACCGCCAGCGCGATCTGGACCGGAACCCGATCTTCTACGGAGAGGACACCCTCACCCCGGTCACCTACCACGAATGGCTCAAGCGCTGGGCGGTGCACTTTGTGGTGCTGCCCGCGGACGACCCGGACACCGCGGCGGAGAAGGAGTCCGAGCTGCTCGGCACCGAGCTGCCGTATCTGCGCCAGGTCTGGGCGGACGAGAACTGGAAGCTGTACGAGGTCAAGGACCCGACGCAGATCGCCGACCCGCCCGCCACCGTGCGGCGCGCGGGCGCCGACCAGCTGGTGCTGTCAGTCCAGGCCAAGGGCCCGGTGCTCATCCGCATCCCGTACTCGCCGTGGCTGGGCCTGGTGGACAAGGACGGGCACAGCGTCCAGGCCCCGAAGGGGGAGGACGACCGGCTGCCGATCAACCGCGAGGGCTGCCTCACCAAGCAGACCGAGGGCGGGGAAGAGGGCCAGCCGGAGGACGAGTGGACGGTGCTGCACGCCCCCCGGCCCGGCATCTACCGCATAACGGGCAAGTACCAGCTGCCGCGCGGCACGCCCTGCCCGGACGAGATGGCGCCCTGAACCCGGCCGGTGGCTGACCGGTTTCCCGGCCCGGTCAGCCGCGGCCCGGTTTCCGGTCAGCCGCGGCCCCGCTTCCCGAGCCGGGGCCGCCGCCGACCGTAGACCGACACGGATGGTCGGGGGGTTA
>NZ_JBHYVB010000007.1:6458-16524 GCF_042750115.1 Streptomyces sp. NPDC059455 | reverse complement strand
TCCCCCCCCGCGCCCCCGCCCCCGCCCCCCCCCCCGCCCCGCCCCCCCGCCCCCCCCCCCCCCCGGGGGGGGCCCCCCCGCCCCCCCCCCCCCCCCCCCCGCGGCCCGGTTTCCGGTCAGCCGCGGCCCGGCTTCCCGAGCCGGGTCAGCCGCAGACCGTCGACAGCCAGGGCTGGTCGGGGGTGTCGCGCAGGCTCTGGCGGATCCTCTCCAGGCTGCGCAGCAGCCCGTCCGGCGGCTTGCTGGTGTCGCTGAGGTAGGCCAGCGCGGCGCGCTGGAAGGCCACCCGCATCCGCGTGGGCATGGCGTCGGAGGCGTCCAGGCACAGCGAGGCCGAGTCCCGGAGCGTCTTCGCGATGTTCCGGCCCACGGCGTCGTCGCCCTGGGCGTCCAGCTGGACGTCGCGGTTGGCGAAGAACGGGTGGGTGCTGCTGTCGGCGGTCTTCTCGCCCCACGCCCGCTGGGCGTCGGCCGAGATCAGATAGCGCATCAGCTCCTGGGCCTGCGGGGTGTCGCGGAACATCGCGGCGAAGTCGCCGGACACCTCCCGGGCGGTGGACCGCTGGTCGGTGTCGGGGAGGAGCCCGGGGGAGAAGCGGAAGGCCGCCTTGGCGGGGTCGGGGTAGCCGCCGCGGATGAACGACCCCTGGTGCTCCAGCGAGCACGGCGGGTCCGTGCCGAACAGCTTCGTGCCCGCCTCGCGGAAGTCGGTGATCAGCGCGGTGCGCGCGGTGTCCTTGCCGAAGAGCGAGCCCCAGCTCTGCCAGGCCCGCTCCACCCGGGGGTCCGTCCACGGCAGCCCGCCGGTGGCCCAGTCCTGGTAGACGGATCTGCCCTGCTGCTGGAGGAGCAGGTCCTCGATCCAGTCGGTGCCGGGCCAGCCGGAGGTCGCGTCGTCCCCCATGCCGACGCACCACTGGCGGCCGTCGGCGGCGAGGGCGGGCAGGGTGCCCCGGCGGCGGTCGCGGTCGTACCACACGATGCTCTTCAGATCGGCCTTGACCGCGATCCCGTACACCGGCCCCTTGGCGCTCAGCCGGGGCGTCCAGAGCTTTCCGTAGGCCGTGCGCTCCCGGCTCGGGATCACTCCGTCCAGCGGGGTCAGCTGGCGCTGGCTGGCGTACGCGGCCAGCTCGCCCGTGCTGGGCAGCACGGCGATATCGGGCGGAGTCCCGGAGGCCACCTCCGAGGACAGCACCTCGCGCAGCGCGGTGGTGCCCTGATAGTCCACATGGATGCCGGTGCGCCGGGTGAACGTGTCCAGCAGGGCCCGGAACGCCTCGCCCTCGTCGCGGGTCCATGACGCGAGCACGGTGACACTGCCGTGCGACTGCCAGCCGCTCGTATCCCCCGCGCCCACGACACACAGCAGCACCATCCACAGCCCGAGGACCGTGGCCGTGGCGTGTCCGGACCGCTTCGCCGCGCTCATCGGGGCTGGAACCGGTACTCGTCGATACGCGGCTGGAGACCCACCAGGATCAGGGCGGCCAGCACGGCGCCGCCCACGGGTATCCAGCCGACCGCACCGGCCTGCCAATGCGCGTTCCGCATCGTCCTCGCGACCTCCCTGGCGGTGGGGCCGCCGGTGCGGCCGATGTCCGGTTGGGTCAGGCTGGCCCGGGCCGACTCCAGCCGGTCCTGGGTCTGGTACGTGAACACCGCCAGCGGCAGCAGGGCGACGAGCAGCGCGGTGGCCGCCGCCAGCCAGGGATTGACCAGCCGCCGGAAGCGGTGCCGCAGAAAGCGCTGGGTGTGGACCAGCAGCGCCGCCAGCGTGAGGAACAGCCCCGGCACCAGCAGCCACCAGGCGAACGTCAGCAGCCAGCCGAACGAGGTCTGGTCGTCGAGCACGCCGAACTGCCGCTGCTGCACCGCCCTCAGACGGTCGAGGACACCGCTGTGGTCGTGCCGCAGGATGGAGTCGGCGTACCGCAGGTAGGCATCCCTGAGCGTCGGGTTCTCGCGGTTCGCGTACGCCTGCTCGACGGTGTCGTCATAGGACGTCACCAGCGCCGCCGAGGTGCGCAGGGCCCCGCGCGCCGACTCGCCCCCGATGGTGCTCTTGGACACCTGGGTCAGGCTCTGCTTGGCCGTCGACAGCTTGTCGCGGTACTCCTCGCTGAGCCCCTCGAACTCCGCCGTGGGGCTCGAGATGCTGCGCCGCGCCTCGTCGTACGAGGCGTTCAGCGCGTCGATGGCGGCGGCCACCTGCAGTATCGCCGGGGTGGACCGGTCGGTCACCGCCTTGGAGTTGCGGCTGACGCCGTAGTACGCGGCCAGCAGCGCGGCCACGGCCACCGCGGTGACCACGAGCAGGGCGATCAGCCGGCGCACCAGGAAGGCCCGGGTGGCGCTCATTTCGCGCCGCCCGCTCGACTCGATTCGCCCGGTTCACCGTTCAGGGGGGCGTTGCACTGCTGGCAGAACCCGGCGGTGGCGGGCGACCGGCGTCCGCAGGCCGGGCAGAGGACATCGTCGGCGGGCGGCGCGGCGGGCTCCGGGCGCTCCACCCCCATGAAGGGGGCGCTCTCCTCCGACACCACGATCACCGAGTTGAGGTGCAGCGGGCGGATGGGCTCGCGGATCCGCACCTCGCCGGTGGCCGCGTCCACGATGTGGACCAGCCCGCTCAGCCGGGCCAGCATCTTCTCGCTGCCCAGCTGATGGGCCAGCTGGACCGCGCGCCCCCACTGGCGGCGGGCCCGCTCCCGGTCACCCGCCTCGTACGCGTCGCAGCCCGCGGTGATCGCGTGACCCAGCTCGGAGTCGGCGTCGTAGTGGGCCAGCCGGGGGTCGATACGGGACGACAGCAGCACATCGTCCGTCCACTGGACCAGCACCGACTCCGGCTCGGGCAGCGGCAGCGCGGTGTCGCCCTCCACCGTCAGCTCCACGGCGGCCAGCTCCACGTCCTCGCCCATCGGATCGCGCCGCGGATCGGCGAGCACGGACACCTGGTACTCGCGGGTCTCGTCGCCCCACGCGCTGGTGGTCCACTCCCAGGTGCGCTCATCGGGGCGGACGCCCTCGTCGGTGAGATCCGCCCGGGTGGGGTGCACCTGCTTGACGAAGCCGACCCGGCTGCCCGCCCGGGTGCGGATCCGGATCCGCACCCCGGCCAGCGCCTTGGCCATCGAGGCGGAGACCATCTCCTCGAACTCGGCGGCCAGCGCGGAGTCCTTGAGGACCGCGTCGGCCCTGCCGTGCAGCCGGTGCGCGATCCGCTTCAGCTCGGTGGCGTCCCAGCCGTCGCCGATCCCGCGGGCGTCACAGGTGAAATGCGGGGCGCAGGCGTCCAGCACCTGGTCCAGATAGCCGGGCGGGTCGTGTTCGTTCCGGCCGTCGGTGAGCAGCAGGGTGTGCCGGATCGCGGCGGGCTGCCGCAGATGGAGCCGCCGGGCGAGGTCCAGCCAGGAGCCGATCGCGGTGCCGCCGATCGTGGGCAGCCGGGCCGCCACCCGGGCGGCGGCGGCCTTGGTGTCCGGCCCCGCCACCGCCATGCCGCCGGTGAACGGATAGACCACCTGGGCCTGTTCGGTGCCCTCGATGATCGCGAAGCGGGTGCCGTCGCGCAGTATGCCGACCGCGGTGGCGGTGGCCCGCCGCGCCGCCGCGATCTTTGTCGGCGGCCAGCTCATCGACATCGAGCAGTCGATGACGATGACCTCCGACGTGGCGGTACGAGCCGCCGCCGGGCCCAGGCCGTGGGCCCGCACGCTGACGATGGCGTGCATCTCGGTGCGGCCCGCGGAGGCGGGCAGGTACTTGTTCTGGTGCACCCGCAGAGTGAGGGCCGGGCCCCCGTCCGCGCCCCCTGGGCCGTACTGCCTTCTGTGGTCCTCACTCATCTGATCCCCCTGTCAGACGCGGGTCATGGGCCTGATGGCATTCGCGCGGTCGATCAGCGCCCCGAGCGCCTCGGGGCTGTCCGCCTGCCGGGCCAGTCGGCGCAGGGTCAGCTCCAATTCCCCGCGCAGCGCACTTTCGTCCTCCCACTCCCCATACACCAGTGACCGGGGTTCGGTTCCCCTCCGGGGTGCTTCAGCCGCCAGATCGGCGCGCCCCTTCCGTACCCGGCGCCTTGAACGGGCGTGCCCAGCGGGCTCACCCATCCGTTCCCCGGACCCCGGCTGCCGCTCCGCCCAGTCCAGCGTCACCTCCAGCGACTCCGCCGCCAGCCGGTCCCGGGCCGGGCCGGACTCGCGCCCCTCGTCCAGATACAGCCGCGGCAGCCTCGTGCGCACCTCCGCCAGGTCCTCGGCCGTCGGCAGGGCGTCGGGGTGGCCCAGCCGCCCCGACAGCACCCGCACTATGGCGATCCGCGCGGCGTCGTAGTGGCGGGAGACCTTCGGCACCCCGCCCAGGATCTCCACCGCGCCGCCCCGGTCGCCCGCCGCGAGCCGGAGCCGGGCCAGCCCGAAGGCGGCGCTGCCCTGCGAGCGGTTGCGCTGCCACACCGCCTCGTAGAACCGCTTGGCGGCGCCGTGGTCGCCCAGGTGCTCGGCGCAGTAGCCGAGCGCCAGCTTGGGCGCGTACTCCCCGGGCAGGGCGCTGTAGACCTCGTCGAACTCCCGCCGGGCGTCGGCCACCGCGCCGTCCGCGAGCCGCAGCAGGGCGCGGTGCCAGGACAGCCGCCAGTCGTACGGGGCGGCGGAGCCGATCAGTTCGACGGCGCTCGCCAACTCCTCGGCCGCCGCGTCCCGTTCGCCCAGCTCCAGATAGGCGCGGCAGACGCGCAGCCGGATCTCGGCGGACGGGCGGGGGAAGGCGTGCAGCTGCTCGATCAGCCGCCGCGGCCCGCTGTCGGTCGGGACGCCCAGCAGCGCCGCGCCGGGATCCGCCGCGTCCGGGAACGGCACCGGCAGCCCGAGCGGCACCCGCTCCGGCTGGGGCAGCCCGGACGCCAGCAGCGGGCGCGGCTCCCCGTCCAGCCAGCGCTCCAGGTCCGGGATCCGGCCCAGCGAGGAGTCCAGCAGCGCCGAGGTCGGGGCGAAGAGCGTGGACGGCTCCGGCTGCTCCCGGCTCAGCCGCAGCGAGTGGACCTCCCGCAGCACGCCCCACAGCTGCTCGGACATCTCCGCGGCCGATCCGAACCGCCGCTCCGGGTCGGCCGCGGTGGCGCGGGCCAGCACCCGGCGGTAGGACTCGGCGCCCAGGCCGGGCGGCCGCTGGGTCTGCCGGGCGGCCTTGTCCGAGAGCTCCTCGAGCGTCCTGCCGACCCCGAAGAGATCATGGCGCTCGGTGAGGGCGGAGGCGCCCCGGGCCAGCACCTCGGGGGCGGCGAACGCCTCGGTGATCACCGGCGGCCCGCCGTCCCGCTGGCCCAGCCGCCGCACCGCGCCGAGGTCGATCACCTTGACCCGGTCCTCGTGGTGCATCACATTGCTCGGCTTGAGATCGCAGTACAGCAGCTTCTCGCCGTGCAGATAGCCGACCGCGCGCAGCACCAGACAGCCGTAGGCCAGGATGTGCTCGTACAGCCGCGGCCCGTCGTACGGCTTCACCGCGTCCGCGATGTGGTCCTTGATCTGGGCGAGGGTCATCCCGCCGACGAACTCCATCACGATGTAGCCCGTGAGCGCCCCGTCGCCGCGGGGGTCGGGCTGGGTGACGTAGTTGATGATCCGGACGATGCCGGGGTGGTCGAGCACGGTCAGATAGCGGCGCTCCTCGACCGCCACCCGCAGGGCCGCCTCGTCCTCGTTGTTGATCAGGCCCTTGATGGCCACGGGCTGGTCGTCCAGCTGGGTGTCCTCGGCGAGATAGACCCAGCCGAGGCCGCCGTACCCGACGCAGCCGATCACCCGGTACTGATCGCCCAGCAGATCGCCGGGGCTCAGCCGCGGGGTGAAGTCGAACGGATGGCGGCAGCGCGAGCAGTAGCCCCGGGAGAGCGCGGACTGTCCGGCGTAGGGCGCGCCCACGATCGCGTCGCACCCCTCCCAGCCGCAGGTCTGGCCGCGCGACGGGGGATGCGGATCGTCCATCACCAGGTCGCGCAGCGAGGGGAGTTCGACGCGGGGCAGGTCCAGCAGGCCATCGCCCGCCGGCCGGACCGTGAACTTCCGCGCCACATCGCGGCGGCGGGCACGGGCCGTGGTCGCGGTCGCCTCGGACGCCAAGGGGGCGGCGGACTCGGCGGGCGGGGGAGCGGGAGAAGGGACGGCGGGCAGGGGCCCGCGGCCGCACTCCGAGCAGAACCCCCGGGCGTTGATCCGGCCCAGGCCCTCGCCGCGGCAGTCCGGGCGGTCGCAGACCGTCCCATCCGTCGGGTCCGTCATGGCGCCTCCCCCTCCGGCGGTGTGTGCACGGCGGCCACGAACCGGTCGACGGCGCGGCGGGCCTCCGGCAGATCGCAGGGCACCTCGGCCAGCAGCCGCACCGCCGCGCGGTGCAGCGGGATCAGCTCGGCCCGCTCGGATTCGGCCTTGGTCCCGAGCATCGCCGTGTACGACACCAGCTGCCATTTCAGCTCCTGGACCGCCGGCTGCTGGGCGTCGATCACCCGCAGCGTTTCCTCGGCCCGCTCGGCGACGGCCCGGACCGAGTGCTCGAACGCGGCCAGCTTGGCGACGATGCGGTGGGAGCGCAGCTCGGGGTCGGAGCGCAGCCGGGTCAGATTGATCCGCAGGGCCGTGGCGTCCTCGGCGTCCGATAAGGACGAGCGGCGCGCCCCGCGCCCGGCCGTCTCGTGCTCGCGGTCGGCGGCGAGCGCCACCCGCCCGGCGAGCTCGTCCAGCCAGGCGTCGATCCGGGCCGCCTCGGGGCGGAACAGCCGCTCGGCCAGCCGCAGTCCGCTCGAGTGGGGGTCGCGGAAGACCAGCAGCAGCCGGCTGCCCCGGTCGGCGAGCAGCTTCATGAAGCCGACCAGCGCCTCGGGGTCGCGGGCGCGGTCCACGCCGACGGCCACGATGGTGAGCGGCACCGCGTTGGCCCGGACCCGGCTGAGCGGGGAGGTGTCGCCGGGCGAGCGCAGATCCATCCGGTCCGCGACCCGCAGCGCGACCTCGGTGTCGGTGCGCTTGGTGACGTCGATGGCCAGGTCCACACTGCCCAGCGGCGGTACGGTGCCGTGCGGCGCGGCCGAGACCGCCGCGTCGGGGCCGCCGCCCGACAGCTCGCGGTCGGCGAGCGTGATGGCGCGGCTGAGCGCCTCGTACCGCGCGTGGTCGTCGTCCTCGATGACCACGGTCTCCACGTCGGTGATGCCCGCGCGCCCGGTCAGGGGCTCCCGGCGCAGCCATACGGCGAGCCGCTGGGCGAAGCCGATGTCCTGGACGCCGGTGGTCAGCGGGGAGACCAGCGGCCGGTCCACCCCGGGGTCCCCGCGCACCCAGCGGTGGACCACCGGCAGATGGCGCACGATCGTCTCGACCGGGATCATGTAGGAGACGCTGAGGCGCTCGGCGGAGGGCACGTCGACGGGGTCGTCGTACCGGCTGACGACCATGCCGATGACATGCCGGGTCGCCTCGTCCTCCACCCCGGCGCCGCTGAAGCCCTTACGGACCACATCCCGGGGCGACTTGGGGTCAAGACCCACCCACTCCGCTCGGGGGCCGACCCGCCCGGCGGTCTTCGCGCGCAGATAGTGGCCGTTGTCGAGCCCCTCGGGGAAGCCGCCCATCCACACCGGCCGGCCGAGCACCGGCGGCAGCCGGTAGAGCGGCGCGGCGTGCTCGGCGGGCTGCGGCCGGCCCAGCCGCAGCAGCGCCACATCGCCGCAGCCGTCGGAGCGCTGGGGCACCCAGCAGCCGTCGGCGACGCGCGCGGGGACGGGCCGGGCCTCGTGCACCTCGACCAGCTCGACCAGCACCTCGGTGGCGGGCACCGGGAGCCCGTCGTCGGGGATCACATGGGCGCACGTCAGCACCGTCTCACTGCCCAGGAGGATTCCGGCGCCCAGGACGTCACCGGCCGAACTACGGATCCTCACCCGCCATGTGCCCCCGCTGGAGGTCGCATCGGCGGTAATGCCCATTTCCGCCCCCATGTGGCAAGAGCATACGCCCGGAAGGTACGGAAGTGACCCGTCCGTCCGATGGGTCACGGGAACGGGTGAGGGACGGTGAGGGACGGTGAGGGACGGGCCCGGGGCCGGAGAGGGGCGTGCCAGGGCCGTACGGGGCGGGACGGCAGGCCCGGCGCGTCCGGTGTGCGGCGCCGCCGGTCGCGCGCCCGGCCATTCGGGTGACGTGGCGTCACCTCTTCTTGTGGCGGGCTACGTCGGATGGATTACTGAAAGTGTGCGGTGGAACCTCCCGTCGATTCTTTCGGCGCTGGGGGCGCCGCGCCCTCGCCGGAGCCGGGCGCCAGGCGTACCGCGAGGAGGACCGGGCGGGTGCCCCAAAGCCCGCGGTCGCGCACCGGACTCCCGTGAGCGCGCGCGGGTCGAGCCCGCCCGGTCCCGTCCACGCCCCGCCCTCACTCAGGAGGCAATGCGCCATGCCCATCTCACCCAATCAGGGGTCCAGCGCCGGCGGACAGGCCGTCGTCATCACCGGCAGCAACCTCGGCGGTGCCACGGCCGTCCACTTCGGCAGCAAACTGGCCACCATCACCGCCAACAACGCCACGTCCGTGACGGTCACCTCACCCTCCGGCAACGGGGTGGTGCCGGTGACCGTGACCACGCCCGGCGGCACCAGCAACCCGCTGAACTTCTTCTACATCGGCCCGCCCTTCAAGTCCGCGCTGAGCGACACCTCGGGACCGCTCGCCGGCGGCAACACCGTCACCATCACCGGCACCGGTCTTTCGACCGCCAGCGCCGTGGCCTTCGGCGCCAACTCCGCGACGCCGACCATCGTCTCCGACAGCCAGATCACCGTGGCCGTACCGGCCGGCGCCGCGGCCGGGCCGGTCGGAGTGACCGTCACCACCGCGGGCGGCTCCAACAACGGCTTCTCCTACACCTATGTGGCCACCCCGACGGTCACCGGCTTCACGCCTGCCTCGGGCCCGCCCTCCGGCGGCACCGCGGTGACCATCACCGGCACCAACCTGTCCACCACCCAGTCGGTGACCTTCGGCGGCAACGCGGCGTCGTTCACGGTCATCAGCGACACCTCCGTCTCCGCGGTGTCGCCGCCCACCTCGGACGGGGCGCCCGGCCCCGCCGGCATCACGGTCACCACCCTGGTCGGCAGCGCCAGCGCCGCGACCCCGTTCCAGTACGTCGCCGGTCCGGGCATCTGATCACTCCGTGGGACGACTCGCCAGAAGGAGATCCACCTTGAGTTCCCCTCAAGCCACAGGTACAGGCACCGGTCCCTCGACGGCCATGGCGTCCCCTCCTGTGATCAGTTCCGTGACTCCCGCCGCCGGTTCGCCCGGCGGCGGGACCCCGGTCACCCTGACCGGGAGCAACTTCACCCAGGCCACGGTGGTCCGCTTCGGCCCGAACTTCGCCTTGTCGTTCACCGTGGTGTCCGCGACGCAGATCACGGCGGTGGCCCCGCCCGGCAGCGGCACCGTGCAGATCACGGTGACCACGCCGGGTGGGACGAGCAACGGGGTGGCGTTCGGCTATGCCGCCGCCCCCACCCTCACCGGCATCTCGCCGGCCACGGGCCCCGTCGGCGGCGGTACGACGGTCACCCTGACCGGTACCAATCTGCTCGGTGCGACGGCGGTCAGGTTCGGGGCCGTCAACGCCTCGTCGTTCACGGTGGTGTCGGCGACGCAGATTACGGTGGTGGCGCCGCCGGGCAGTGGCACGGTGCAGGTCACCGTGACGACGCCGGGTGGGACGAGCAGTGGGTTGTCGTACAGCTATGTGGCGGTGCCCGCGCCGGTGCTCACGTCCGTCTCCCCGGCGCAGGGGCCGACCGGTGGCGGCAATACCGTCACGCTGACGGGGAGCGGCTTCACGGGGGCGACGGTGGTGTGCTTCGGCTCGACGCCCGCCTCGTCGTTCACGGTGGTGTCGGCGACGCAGATCACGGCGGTGGCGCCGCCGGGCAGCGGCACGGTGCAGGTCACCGTGACGACGCCGGGTGGGACGAGCAGTGGGTTGTCGTACAGCTATGTGGCGGTGCCCGCGCCGGTGCTCACGTCCGTC
>NZ_JBHYVB010000007.1:0-6359 GCF_042750115.1 Streptomyces sp. NPDC059455 | reverse complement strand
CTCCCCGGGGCAGGGGCCGATCGGCGGCGGGAACACGGTGACGCTCACCGGCAGCGGCCTTACGGGCGTCACCGCCGTCACCTTCGGCTCCACGCCCGCCCTGTCGTTCACCGTGGTCTCGGCCACCCAGATCACCGCGACCGCCCCGCCGGGGGCCGCCGGGCCGGTGCAGATCACCGTGGCCGGGCCTGGCGGCACCAGCAATGGGGTCACGTACTTCTACGTCGGCGTCCCCACCCTCACCGGCGCCTCACCCGCCCAGGGCCCCACCTCCGGCGGTACGACCGTCATCCTCACCGGTACCAATCTGCTCGGTGCGACGGCGGTCAGGTTCGGGGCCGTCAACGCGATCACCTTCACGGTGGTGTCGGCCACGCAGATCGTGGCGTCGTCCCCGCCGGGCAGCGGCACCGTGCAGATCACGGTGGTGACGCCGGGCGGGACCAGCAACGGCGTCGCGTACACGTTTGTCCCCAGCCCCGTCCTCACCAGCCTGTCGCCGAACCAGGGGCCGCTCGACGCCGGGACCACGGTCACGCTCTTCGGCAGCGGTCTCACCACCACCAGCTCGGTGCTCTTCGGCGCCACGCCCGCCTCCTTCACGGTCGTCTCCGACACCTGGGTCACCGCCATCGCGCCGTCCGGGTCCGCCGGGCCGGTGAACGTACAGGTCACCACGCCCGGCGGCAGCAGCAACAGCATCGTCTACACCCGGGTGGGGCCGCCCGGGATCTAGGTAGCCAGGAGGAGCTAGGAGAAGCCAGGAGAAACCAGGAGGAGCTAGGAGCCGAGGCCCGGGGCCGCCGTCCCGGCGCGCAGCGGCCGGTCGGCGCACGGCCGGGACCACCACACGCCCTCGCCGTGCGTCAGCCGGGGCAGGACCCGCTCGAAACCGTGCACCCGGCGGGCCGGGAGCTCGCCCCGCAGCAGCCAACCCGTGGCACCGTCCACGCTCTCGCCGATGTCCGCCTCGGCGGCGGCGAGGTGGGCGGTGACCGCGGCGAGCGCCTCGGCCGGAAGCTCCAGCTCGAAGGCGTGGTACGGCTCGTAGATCCGCCACCCCGCCCGCTCCAGGGCCTCCCCGAGCACCACCGGGGTGAGGTCGCGGAAGTCGGCCGCGGTGCTCAACGGGCCGATGAACCCGGAGCGGACGAGAACGACCCGGCAGTCCGTCACCGAGCGCCCCCGGGGCCCGTGGAAGAGCGTCTCGTACACGGTCTCCTCGATCGCGTTGTGGAACGCCCGGGGCAGCGCGCCCAGTTCGGTCTCGTAGCCGAAGACCACCCCGGCGCCCCGCTCGGTGGGCTCCACGCGCAGCCCGATGGTCGCCCAGGGCCCGGTGTGGCCGACCCGGGCGATCTCGCGGGCGGCCTCGCCGACCCCCGAGGGACGCTCGACCAGCACCGGACGGCTCGGTTCGAAGTCCGCCTCGATGCCGTAGTCCTGGACCAGCGTGGCCGCGATGATCTCCTTCTGCACCTCCCCGTACAGCAGCACCGAGGTGGCCCCGCCCGGCATCGCCCGCGCGTGGATCAGCGGATCCTGGTCGGCCAGGTCGAGCAGCGCGGTGTGCAGCCGGGACGCGGCGACGGCGCCGGGCTCGCGGGCGCGGACGAGGGTCTGGAGGCTGGGCGCGGCGAAGTGCCGCCGGTCCGACGGGACATCGTGGACGGCCCCGAGCCGGTCGCCGACCCGGACCCCGGGCAGCCCCTTGATCCTCGCGATGTTCCCGGCGGTCAGCGGCCCGCGCGCGGCCCCCGCGTCCCCGAGGACCTCCAGTGCGGTGATCTGCCCGGTGTGCTCGGTCAGGGCGCCGCCGGGCTCGCGGCGGTGCAGGGTCACCCGCTGCCGTAGCGTCACCTCGCCGGAGAACAGCCGTAGATAGGCCGTACGGCCACCACGGGCACCGCCTGTGCCCCCTGTGCCGCCTCCGCCCCCTGTGCCGCCTCCGCCGCGCTCCACGGCGAAGACCGTGCCGCGCGGCTCCGCGCCGCCCGACGCGGGCGGCACCAGCCGGGCCACCCCCTCGACCAGCGCCCCGACGCCCTGGCCGCTGAGCGCCGAGCCGAAGAAGACCGGATGCGCCAGCCCCTCCGCCGTACGGGCCGCGAGCGCCGCCCCCACCTCCTCGGCCGAGGGCAGCGGACCGTCCACGACCCGCGCGAGCATCGCGTCATCGGTCTCGGCCAGCACCTCGGCCGCCTCGGCGCGCACCCCCGGATCGTCCAGGGAGCGCGGCCGGACGCGGGCGTTCCGCGTGCCCAGGTCCCGTACCGACGTCAGCGGGACGAGATGTGGCGCCAGGGCGCGCCGGATGTCGGCGAGCAGCCCCTCGTCGCGGGCGCCCGCACGGTCGATCTTGTTGATGAAGAGCAGCACCGGGAGCCGCAGCCGCCGCAGGGTCTTCATCAGCACCCTGGTCTGCGCCTGGACGCCCTCGACGGCGGACAGCACGAGCACCGCGCCGTCGAGCACCCCGAGGGCGCGCTCGACCTCGGCGATGAAGTCGGAGTGGCCGGGGGTGTCGATCAGGTTGATCTGGGTGTCCCCGGAGGTGAGGGCCGCGACCGCGGTCCGCACGGTGATACCGCGCTGCCGCTCGATCTCGCCGGTGTCGGTCTGGGTGTCCCCGGTGTCGACGCTGCCGAGCCGGTCGATCACCCCGGCGTCGTAGAGCAGCCGCTCGGTCAGGCTGGTCTTACCGGCGTCGACATGGGCGAGCACACCGATGTTGAGGGTCCGTGAGACCCGTGGAGAGCTGGGCATGGATGCTGAGGTCCTCGAAGACGGTCGTCCGGTGGGGGCGCTGAGTCGTTCCGAGGAATCGGCGCATCGGTTGCTCCTGCTCGTAGATGTCTCGTAGTGCCTCGTAGATGTGAGGTCGCGGTCATCCTGGACACGGGGGCGGGCGGAGGCAACCGAATTACGGGCGGCCCGTCACCGCGTAACCCTCGGCCCGCCCGTAGAAAGCGCTGTCACGCCTCTCGACAACGCCCGCCGCTGCCCCGACTCTTCGTAAGCGACGGGGGCCGGTGCGGCGGAGGGGACTGACGATGCGGCGCAGAACGCTTCTGGCGGCGGCGGGCACCACTGTGCTCGGGACCGCCCTCACGACCGGTACCGCCTGGGCCGACGAGACCATCGGCGTCGACCCCGGCACCGACCACGGGGCCTGGGAGGGCTGGGGCACCTCGCTCGCCTGGTGGGCCAATCTCTTCGGGCAGCGGGACGACTTCGCCGATCTCTTCTTCACCACCAAGGCGGTGGGCTACGGCGGCCGATCGCTGCCCGGTCTCGGGCTGAACATCGCCCGCTACAACCTCGGCGGCTGCGCCTGGACCAGCGTGGGCGGCGAGTCCATGGTGGCCTCGCCCAACATCCCCCGGTTCAAGCAGATCGAGGGCTACTGGCACGACTGGAACAGCGAGGACCCCGCCTCCGCGGCCTGGCACTGGAACGCCGACGCGGTCCAGCGGGCGGCGCTGGCCAAGGCCGTCCAGCGGGGCGCCGTCAGCGAGCTGTTCTCCAACTCGCCCATGTGGTGGATGTGTCTCAACCACAACCCGTCCGGCGCGGCGGACGGCGGCAACAACCTCCAGTCCTGGAACTACCGCCAGTTCGCGCTCTACCTCGCCACCACCGCCCGCTACGCCCAGGACCACTGGGGTGTCCGCTTCGCCACCGTCGAGGCGTTCAACGAGCCGTCGTCGGCGTGGTGGAAGGCGGACGGCACCCAGGAGGGCTGCCACATCGACGCGGCGGTCCAGCGGACCGTCCTCGGCCACCTGCGCACCGAGCTCGACGCGCGCGGCCTGACCGGCACCCGGATCTCGGCGTCGGACGAGACCAGCTACGACCTGGCCCGCACCACCTGGAGTTCGTTCGACTCCGCCACCCGCGCGCTGGTCGACCAGGTCAACGTCCACGGCTACCAGGGCTCGGGCGGCCGCCGCGATCTGCTGTACCTGGACGTGCGCGCGGCGGGCAAGAAGCTGTGGAACTCCGAGACCGGCGACAAGGACGGCACGGGGCTCACCCTGGCCACCAACCTCTGCCTGGACTTCCACTGGCTGCACCCCACCGCGTGGTCCTACTGGCAGGTCATGGATCCCAGCGCGGGCTGGGCGCTGATCCACTACGACCCGGACACCGCCCAGCCCGGCGCCGTGCAGACCAAGTACTACGTGCTCGCGCAGTTCACCCGCCATATCCGCCCCGGGATGCGGATCCTGGAGACCGGCTCGGACCACGCGGTCGCCGCGTACGACCCGGGGGCGCGGCGGCTCGTGCTCGTCGCCGTCAACCCCGGCGCCGCGCAGACGCTGACCTTCGATCTGTCCCGCTTCGGCCAGGTCACCGGGGGTACGGGCGGGCTGGTGCCGCGCTGGTCCACCCAGACCTCGGGCACCGGCGATCTGTACATCGCGCGCCAGGACACGGCGCTGAACGGCAAGCGGCTGAGCGTTCCGTTCGCCGAGAAGTCGGTGCAGACGTTCCAGATCGACGGGGTGACCGAGTGAGCCGACGGTAGGGCGCGGGGCGCAGTGCGTGGGGCGTGGGCGTGGGGCGTGGGCGTGCGGTTACGCGGCGAGGTGGCGGACGACGCGGCGCAACTGGTCCTCCCACCGCTCGCGGAACTCCGGCGAGTCCGGCTCGATGCCGAAGATCTGGCGGACGGCGTGCGGCATGGTGGCCGGTGCGGAGACCATGGCATAGCACATCAGCAGCACGGCGGCCGGGTCGAGGTCGTCCGCCAGCTCGCCCGCCGCCTGCCGACGCCGCATGTCGGACAGGTCCTCGCGCGGCTCGTCCCCCACCTCGCCGGTCAGCGCCTGCCAGATGGCCAGCCGGATGCCGCGGGGGTCGTCGAACGCCTCCCGGAGATAGCGGACGACCAGCTCCTCGAAGGGGACCGCGGGGTCGTTGAAGGTCGCCTCGTGCCGCAGCCACTCGCGGCCCAGCTCCCGGTAGAGGCCCTCCTTACCGCCGAAGTAGTAGGTGATCAGCTGCTTGTTGAGGCCCGCACGGTCCGCGATGTCCTGGACGCGCGCGCCCGCGAACCCCTTCTCGGAGAACTCGTCCATGGCCGCCTCCAGCAGCAGCCGCCGGGAGCGCTCCGGGCACTGCTTGCGCTCCTCGGGCGTGGGGGCGCGGCGGGGCCTCTTGGGCGTCCCCTGCATCGTCGTCATCTCCTCTTCTTCGGCCCGGACAGGCTAGCCGGGGTTCCGGCCATGCTCTCATCTAATTGTTTGACAACGTCATCCGTTTGGATGAACCTGGCTGCGGTGAGGTACGGATCGCATGACAGGCAAGGAGATTGATCATGTTCGTGGTGACCGGAGCCACCGGAAACGTCGGCAGCCATGTGGTCAAGCAGCTGGCCGACGCGGGCGCCGAGGTGCTCGCGCTCACCCGCGACCCCGAGGCGGCCCGGCTGCCGGAGGGCGTGCGGGCGGCCCGCACCGACGAGCTGCCCCTGGACGGTGCCACGGCGCTGTTCCTCAACCCCGCGGTGGCCTGGCAGACCGGGTCCGAGAAGATCCTGGAGCGGGCCAAGGCGAGCGGGGTGCGGCGGATCGTGATGCTCTCCTCGTCCTCCGTCCTGGACGATGTCGATCCGCAGCGGAACCCGATCGGCGCCCGCCACCGCGCGCTGGAGGACGAGGTCGAGGCCACGGGGCTGGAGTGGACGTTCGTCCGACCGGGCGGCTTCGCCGCGAACGCGCTGCAGTGGGTGGACCAGATCAAGGCCGGGGACGTGGTGTACGGGCCGTACGCCGAGGCGCAGATGGCGCTCATCCACGAGGCCGACATGGGCGCGGTCGCCGCCCGCGCCCTGCTCGCCGACGACCTGGTCGGCCAGACCCCCGAGCTGACCGGACCCGAGTCGCTGAGCTTCGCCGACCAGGTGCGCACCATTGGTGAGGTCATCGGGCGGCCGCTGCGGTACGAGGAGATCCCGCACGAGGCGGCGCGGGAGCGGATGGTCGGCGGGTTCCTCACGCCGGACATGGCGGACTCCCTGCTGCGCGTCTTCGCGGAGTTGGTGGACCGGCCGCAGGCGATCTCGCCTGAGGTCGAGCGGATCACGGGGCGCCCCGGGCGGACGTTCGCCCAGTGGGTGGAGGACCGCGTGGCCGCCTTCCGCTGAGGCGCCTTCCGCTGAGGCGCCTTCCGCGCTGGGGCCCGACCACGTACCGGGGCGGGACCCGGGGGCGGGTGGCCGAGCCCGAGCCCGGGGGCGAGGCGGCGCCCGCGCTCTCCGAGGAGGAGCGGGCGGGCGATGGTCGGCTGACCACCGCGGTCGCGCTGCGGTTGCGCCTGCGGCGGGCCTTCCCCTACCCACCCCTTCCCACAAC
>NZ_JBHYVB010000006.1:99480-120374 GCF_042750115.1 Streptomyces sp. NPDC059455 | reverse complement strand
CCCAGCCGCGCCCCCCCCCCACAGGAGAGGTGGGGGGGCGGGCGCCCCGCCCCCCCCCCCCCCAACCCTGGGACGTACGGGTCAGCCGCCCTGACCGATGCCCCCGATCGGGCCGACCTTCACCGGGGAGCCGGAACCGTCCGTGACGGGGAGTGTGCCGCCGCCCGGCCAGTCGAGGGTGACCGACTTCGTCTCGTTCGGCGGGGTCACCACGAGTCCCGTGACGCGGACGCCGGAGCCGCCCGAGTCATTGACCGGGTAGTTGACGCCGAAGTACGTCGACTCCCCGTCCTTGAGGATGTGCGTGTCGGCCGGCTGACCACTGCGCTTCGCGGACAGCGCCCCCTCGCTGGTCTTCAGGTCGACGCCCGCGAACCCGGAGATCGCGCAGTCCCGGCCGCCACCGTTCTTCAGCGTCACCGCGACGGTGCCCTCGCCGTCGCCGTCGATGGTGCGGTCCGCCGCCGTGACCTCCAACTCGTCGGTGCGGCACTTGTCGATCTTGCCGTCCTCGTTGGAGCCGGTCCCGGCGGCTGTGCCCTGCTCGCCGGAGTCCTTCCCGCCGCCCTGATCCGAGCCGCCCGAGCCCGAACCACCGCCCGAGGAAGACGCACTGGACGCGGACGACGGGTCGCTCTTTCCCGCGCTGTCGTCGTCGTTCTGGCAGGCCGTGAGCGAGAGACCCGCGGCAACGGCCAGGGCGGCGATGGTGAGCTTGTGTATGCGCATCGTTTTTTCCTCAGGATCGGTTGGGGGCGCCGCCTGCTCCGTACGAGTCGGTACGAGCGAGCGTTTCTGGCCCCCAAGATCGACTCGATCCGCGGACCGTTCCGCCCAACCGTCCCCTAATACACTCCCGTTACACGCCGACGCCGTGAGCGCCATCGACCAGCCGCGCACCGCGAGCCGGTCGTGGCTGACCTCACCGGCGAGATGCCGGTCGAGGCGGCCGACCCGTCACGTTTCGGCAACCTGGCCGAAACCCTTGACGTTTCGCATGGCTCGTTCCTAATCTCGCTGCACCGCGTCATTGGCGGTTCCAGCAGTTCACGTGCTGCGGCGCTTTCCGCAGTCTTTTGGCAGGCACAGACACAGACCACCTGTCGGTGGCTTCGTCGTGCCTGTTTTTCTGTGCTCCCCGTGCCGCCGGTAGGTCTTCCTCGAAGGCGGATTCATGGCACAACGTCCGAGCGTCAGAGGCGTCGCCGACGTCGTCGCGCTCATCGATGGGCTGGGAAAGATCACCGGCCGGGCGCAGATCATCTGGTTCCTCGTGTTCGGCGGGCTGTTCCTCGACGCCTACTCGAACGCGGCGCTGAGCGCCGGTCTGGGGCCCATGACGACCCAGATGGAGCTCACCAGCACCCAAGTCTCGGTCCTCACGGCCACTGCTCCGGCGCTGGCCATCATCTTCAACCCCCTCGGTGGCTGGCTCGCCACCCGCATCGGCCGCGTTCCCCCACTGCTCATCGCCAAGGTGTTCGCGCTCGCGGGTGGCCTGCTCGCCGCGTTCGCCGGTGGCTTCACCGTCGTGTGGCTCGGCCGGGTCCTGGTGGGTGTCGCGTACGGCATCGACTTCGCGGTCGCCATGGCGCTGCTCGCCGAGTACACACCCGCGAAACTGGGCGGTCGGCTCAACCTGTGGCAAGCCGTCTGGTACGTCGCCACCACCAGCAACCTCGTCCTGGCCCTGGTCTTCTTCAACCTGGACGTCGGCGCCGACATCTGGCGCTGGTCGGTCGGCTCGGCCGCGGTCGTCGCCGTCGCGCTGCTGCTGAGCCAGGCGCTGATGCTCAAGGAGAGCCCGACCTGGCTGGCCGGCAGGGGCCGGCTGGACGAGTCCGTCGCCAACCTGGACCGGATCTACGGGATCAAGGCCGTCGTCGGTACGCCCGACGCGATGACCCGCACCGCGGCCGAGGCACCGGCCATCGGGTTCCGCCAGACCGGATTGCTGTTCAAGGGCGAGTACCTGCCGCGCACGATCCTCTCGTCGGTGATCTCGCTCGGGCAGTCGATGCAGTACTTCGCGGTCGGCTGGTACCTCCCGCTGATCAGTCTGACGATCTTCGGCGAGAGCTTCGAGAAGGCCACCATCGGCTCGATGGTGTTCAACGCCTTCGGTATCGCGGGCGGGCTGCTGTCCGCGTACTTCGGCCGCCGCCTCGGGCTGCGGCTCAGCTCCGCCGCCGGTTTCGCCGGGGTCTTCGTGGCCCTGGTGGCGATGGGACTAACCTTCGAGAAGGTACCCACGGCCGTGGCGTTCCTGCTGCCGGTGCTGTTCATCCTCTGTCACTCGGCGGGCCCCGGGGCCAATGGCAAGTCCATCGCCGCGCTCTCGTACACCAGTGACGTCCGCGCCCTGGGCACCGGTGTCACCGGAATGGTCGGCAGCTTCGGCAGTGTCGTCGGCCTGTATGTGTTTCCGCAGATCAAGGACTCGCTCGGGCTCGCCGACACCTTCCTGACGCTGTCCGTCGTGCCGCTGCTCGGCCTGATCACCTGCCTGTTGATCAAGTGGGACCCGACGAAGGCCGCCTCGCCCGACGAGGTCGCCGGACAGGACCGCGAGGCCGCTGCGGCGCTCTCCGTGACCGCGCCCTGACCCACCGCCGGACCTGGCACACCGCACGGTGGCCCCCTCCCCTCCGCGTGCGTCCCTTCCGTATCCCTTCCCTCCGCCTCCGCCGCATCCGTCCCCTCCGATCCGCATCCGTCCCCTCCGAATCCCTCCGCACGGCTCGCTCGCGGTGCTCGAATGAAAGGGCTGCCATGACCCAGAGGTTCCCCGGCGCCTCCCCACGGCGCGGTGTGCTGTCCATCGACGAGGGCACCACGGGCACCCGGGCCGGAGTCGTGCTCGACTCGGGCGCCACCCACGAGGTGTTCTACCGGCCGATCAAGGTCAGCCATCCGAATGACCTCTCGGTCGAGCAGGACCCGATGGAGATCTGGACCGCCACCCTCGAGGTGGCACGCCGGGCCGTCGGCGGGGCACGCGCGGACGGCGTCGAGATCACCTCGGTCGCGCTGTCCACCCAGCGTGCCACGGCGATGCTGTGGGACCGGGTCACCGGGCTGCCCTTGCTGCCCGCGGTGGTGTGGCAGGACCGCCGGTACGCGCATGAGCTCACCGCCTACGAGGCGGAGTGGGACGCCGTCCTGCTGGCCCGGCAGGGCCGGCCGGTCGGCGCCCGCGCCCCGTTCCGCTGGGCCGCCCGGCAGATCGCCGCGCACCCGGAGGTGGCCGAGGCGCACCGGGCGGGGCGGCTGCTCTTCGGCACCGTCGACACCTGGCTGATCTGGCGCCTCACCGGTGGCGTCGTGCACGCCACCACCCCGACCAACGCCGCGTCCACCGGTGGTTATCTGCTGGAGCGGCACGCCTGGGACGAGGAGTGGATCGGCCACCTCGGCTTCCCCCTCGGCCTGCTGCCGGAGCTCCGCTCCGACGACGCCGGATTCGGTACGACCGACCCGGCCGCCCTCGGTATCGCCGTCCCGCTGGCCGCCTCCATGGGCGACCAGCACGCCGCACTCGTCGCGCTCGGCGGTCTCGCCGCCGGACAGGGCATGTGCATGTACGGGACCGGCGCGTTCGTCGACGCGGCGACCGGCACCACGCCCGCCCTGCCCCGGTCGGACATCTCCGGGGTGCTTGCCCAGCCCGGCCGGCGGCAGGGCGACATCAGCCACTACAGCCTGGAGGCGTACACCTCCACCGTGGGTTCGGCGCTGCGCTGGCTCTGTGACGATCTGGGCCTGTTCACGTCGCCGAAGGAGCTCGGTGAGGAAGCGGGCCGGGTCCCCACCCGGCCGGGCCGCACCCCGCGTTTCATCCCGGCGCTCGCCGGGGTCCGTACGCCGGTCTGGCACCCGGAGGCCACCGCGTCCCTCACCGGGCTCACTCTCGCCACCACTCGCGCCGATCTCGCCCGCGCCGTGCTCGACGGGATCGCGCACTCGGTGTGCGATCTGATCGACGGGGTCGCCGACACCATGGGCACTCCGTTCACCCGGCTCCGGGTCGGCGGCGGCGTCGCCGGCAGCGACCCGCTGATGCGGATCCAGGCCGACCTGACCGGCCTGCCGCTGGAGCGGGTCGCCGACTCCGCCACCGCGAGCCTGCGCGGCACCGCCTATCTGGCCGGGGTCGCCCAGGGCCTGTGGCCCTCGCTCGAGGAGATCGTCGAGGCGCGGCCGCAGGGCCGGGTATTCGAGCCGTCGATCGCGTCGGCCGAGCGCACCGAACTGCGCACGGCCTGGCGCGATGTGCTGATCGCCCAGCTGAACGACCCCGCGCCGCTCCCCCCGCGGGAGGGCCCGCCCGAATCTCACACCCCCCACTGACGGCCCACTGACCGTCGCGCTGGCGGCCCGCCGACCACGCGGCCGCCGAACCGAAACACCAGGAGTTGATGTTGTGATCACCATGCCCGCCCGGAAACCGCGGCGCACCGCCGCGGCGACCCGTCGGACGCCGCTGCTGCTCGACCGGGCCGCCCTCAAGCGCCGACTGGCCGACGACAGGTACGACGTGCTCGTCATCGGAGGTGGCATCACCGGGGCGTACGCCGTACTCGACGCCGCCTCGCGCGGTCTGCGCGCGGCCCTGGTCGAGAAGGACGACTTCGCCTCCGGCACCTCGTCGAAGTCGTCGAAGATGGTGCACGGCGGTCTGCGCTACATCGAGCAGGGCAACGTCAATCTGGTCCGCCACTCGCTCCTGGAGCGCCACCGCTTCCGGAAGAACGCCCCGCACCTGGTGCGCCGGCTGCCGTTCCTCTTCCCGATCCTGGACAAGGAGGGTGTCTTCGACGCCCGCCTCGCCAAGGGCTTCGAGGGCTTGCTGTGGACGTACGACCTGGTCGGCGGATGGCGGATCGGCAAGCTCCACCAGCGGCTCACCGTTCCCGAGGTGCTCGCCCAGGCTCCGACGCTGCGCGCCGAGAACCTCAAGGGCGGGCTGATGTACTTCGACGCCCGCACCGACGACGCCCGGCTCGTCCTCACCATCGTCCGCACCGCCGCCGCGCTCGGCGCGACGGTCCTCAACGGGGCCAGGGCGGAGGGCCTGCTGACGCAGCTGGGCAAGGTGTCCGGTGCCCGGGTCTCGGCGGACGGCGACACCATCGACATCCGCGCGCGGGCCGTCGTCAACGCCACCGGGGTGTGGACCGACGAGCTGGACGCGAAGGCGGATGAAGGCCACCGGCCACAGGTCCGGCCCGCCAAGGGCGTCCATATCGTGGTGCCGTGGGACAAGGTGCGGATCAACTGCACGGTCACCGTGCCGGTCCCCGGCCGGGCCCGCCGCGCGACCTGCACCCGCTGGGGCGACAGTGTCGTGCTGGGCACCACCGACGAGGACTACCAGGGCTCCCCGGACGATGTGCACTGCACCCGCGAGGAGATGGACTTCCTGCTGGAGGGCGCCAACACCGCCTTCGAGGGAAAGCTCACCGCGGACGATGTGGTCGGCTCCATCGGCGGTCTGCGCCCGCTGGTCGGCGGCAAGGAGGGCGCCACCCTCGATATGCGCCGCGACCACCACATCACCGTCGGCCGCACCGGCATGGTGACGGTGACCGGCGGCAAGCTCACCACCAGCCGGCACATGGGCGAACTCGTCATCGACAAGGTGATGACGGTCCTCGGCAGCAGGGGTAAGAGCCGCACCACCGCCCTTCCGCTCCTCGGCGGCGCCGGTTACGACTCCGAGGCCGTCGCCGCGTCCGGTGGCATCGCCGCCCACCTGGGCGAGCGCTTCGGCACCGAGGCCCGCTTCGTCGGCGACCTCATCCAGGACGACCCGTCGCTGGCCGAGCCGATCGTCGCCGGACTCCCGTACACCAAGGCGGAGGTCGTGTACGCGGCCCGTGCCGAGCTGGCCCGGTCGGTCGACGACGTCCTGTCCCGCCGCACGCGCGCCCGGCTGTTCGCCCGGGACGCGTCCGTCGACGCCGCCGAGGCCGTGGGCGCGATCCTCGGCCAGGAACTGAACCTCACGGAGGCGGAGGTCGAGCGCTCGGTCACCGAGTACCTCGTCGCCGTCCGCCACGAAAAGTCCGTACTCCTCGAAGGGGCAGCAGCATGATCAGCCGTCAGACCATCACCCACCCGTTCAACCGGGGCAACTACACCGTCGGCGCCCCCAGCTTCGCCACATGGGCGCGGAACACCCCGATCGGTGACGGCGAGGCCGCGCTCCAGGTGAACCCGGTCGAGATCCCCGAGTCCGTGGTCGAGGCGCTGCGCGAGGCCGCGCACACGGTGCACACCTCCCGCGACGAGGTCGTCACCCGGACCCGTGACTGGTGGGCCGGTTCGATGATCGGCGAGACCGAGGGGCGGCCCGCCACCCCGAACGCCGTGATCGTCGAGGCGGCCGACGCGGACCAGGTGGTGGCCGTGCTGCGGATCTGCCACGAGGCCGGTATCCCGGTCACCCCGTCCGCGGGCCGCTCCAACGTCACCGGTGCCGCGCTCCCCGTCTTCGGCGGTGTGGTCCTGGACATGTGTGGGCTGAACCAGATCATCGGCTTCGACGCCGAGTCGAACGTCGTGGACGTCCAGGCCGGCATGTTCGGCGATCTCTTCGAGAAGGAGCTCCAGGAGGAGTACGGCGTCACCACCGGCCACTGGCCGTCCGCGTTCGCCGTCTCCACCGTCGGCGGCTGGATAGCCTGCCGCGGCGCCGGTCAGCTCTCCACGCGTTACGGCAAGATCGAGGACATGGTCATCGGCGTCGACGTCGTACACGCGGACGGCACCCGGGCCACCTACGGCGACTACGCCCGCGCCGCGGTCGGCCCGGACCTGCGCCAGCTGTTCATCGGCTCCGAGGGCACCCTCGGTGTCATCGTCTCGGCCCGGCTGCGGGTCCACCCGCTGCCGGAGTACGCGAGCGCCGCCGCGTACGGCTTCAAGACCTTCGCGGAGGGCCTGGACGCCTGCCGCAGGATCATGCGGCGCGGCGCCACCCCGGCCGTCCTGCGCCTGTACGACGCGCTGGAGTCGGGCAACCACTTCGGCCACCCGGAGACCAACCTCCTGCTCATCGCGGACGAGGGCGACCCGGCCATCGTCGACGCGTCGATCGAGGTGGCGAAGGAAGTCTGTGAGGAGTACGGCCCCGAGCTGGACAGCCGGGCCGTCTTCGAGCGCTGGCTGGACGAACGGATGCTGGTCGGCAAGTCCGCCGAAGGCTTCAACCCGGGGCCGGGCTTTGTCGCCGACACCCTGGAGATGGCCGCGTCCTGGACCGACCTCCCGGTGATCTACCACGAGGTGGTCGCCGCGATCCAAGCGGTGGACGGCACCCTGGCCGCCTCGGCCCACCAGTCCCACGCGTACACCGACGGCGCCTGCGTCTACTTCTCCCTCCGCGGAAACGTGGCGCCCGAGGCGCGCCGCGACTGGTACCGCTCGGTGTGGGACGCGGCCAACGCCGTACTCATCAAGCACGCCGCGGCGCTCAGCCACCACCACGGCTGCGGTCTGCTGCGCGGCCCCTACCTGGAGGAATCCCTCGGGGCGGGCTTCCCGACGTTCGTCGCGGTGAAGCGGGCCCTGGACCCGGTCGGCATCCTCAACCCTGGCAAGCTGGGCCTTCCCAGCCACTTCGGTACGTCTCCGCTGAACTGACCTCCTCTCCGCTGAGCTGACCTCAGTAGCCACAGATCCCTGACCCCCAGGTAGGCCCTCGCCATGACTCCTTCGCCGTCCCGGTCCGGTGCCCCGATCAATGCCAAGCTGGCCTCCGCGCTGGCCGAGGTCCCGGTCATCGCGTCGGTCGTCACCACCCAGCCGCTGCGGCAGTTCCTGACCGCACCGGCCAAGGTGTGCATCGTCGCGTCGCTCACGGTGGGGCAGCTGCCCAAGGCCGTGCCGGCGCTGGTCCGGGCGGGGAAGACCGTGTTCGTGAACGTGGACAGCAGCCCCGGTCTGGCCCAGGACCGGGGCGCGCTGGAGTTCATCAAGAACATGGGCGCGCACGGCGTGGTCAGCACCCGGCTCTCGCTGATCGAGAAGGGCCGGCCGCTCGGCCTGCTGACGATGATGAAGGTGTTCGTCACCGACCGGTCCAATCTGCGCCGCTCCACGGACGCGATCTCGCGCGGGGCGCCGGACCTGGTCGAGATCATGCCCGCCCCGATCGTCGCCCGGATGAGCGAGCAGGCACAGCGCGCGATGTCCCCGTCGGTCGCCGCGGGCTTCGTGGAGACCCCCGCGGACGTGGCGCTCGCGCTGGCCCTCGGATCCGTCGCCGCCGCCACGTCCGACCCCCGCCTCTGGCATCTGCGCCGCGACCAGCTGCCGCCGGTTCCGCCCTCCGCACTCAAGCGACCTGCCACACCCTCCCAGGAGTAAGCCCCCATGTCATACGTCGTCGTCGCCCGCTACCGCACCAAGGAGGGCGCGGAGAACACCGTCCTCCCCCTGCTCGACACGACAGCCGCCGCGTCCCGCCAGGAACCGGGCAACCTCGCCTACCGCGTCCACCAGGGCACCGAGGACCCGCGGGCGATCGTGCTGTACGAGGAGTACGTCTCCGAAGCCGACTTCACCGCGCACTGCGCCACCCCGCACTTCCAGGAGATCGTGCTCGGCAAGGTCGTCCCGCTGCTGGAGAGCCGTGACGTGCTGCGCTGCGCCCCGCGTCCTGAGGTGCGGGCATGAAGACCCGCGCGGTGGTGCTGCGCTCCATATCGACCGCCCGTCCCTACTCCGAGACCCGCCCGGTCGAGGTGGAGGAGTTGGAGCTGGGCGCCCCGCGCGAGGGCGAGGTGCTGGTCCGGATCGCCGCCGCCTCGCTCTGCCACTCGGACCTGTCGGTGGTCAACGGCGACCGGGTCCGCCCGCTGCCGATGGCGCTGGGGCACGAGGCGGTGGGCATCGTGCGGGAGACCGGACCGGGCGTCGCCCGGGTCCGTCCCGGTGACCACGTGGTCCTGGTCTACGTGCCCAGCTGCGGCTGCTGCGCCGACTGCGCGGCCGGCCGGCCCGCCCTGTGCGCACAGGCCGCCGCGGCCAACGGGTCGGGAGCGCTGCTGCACGGCCCGTCCCTGCTGACCGACGCCTCCGGCAACCCGGTCCACCACCAGCTGGGCGTCTCCGCGTTCTCCGAACACGCGGTGCTGGCCCAGGAGTCGGTGGTACCGATACCCCGGGACATCCCGTTCACGGTGGCGTCGATGTTCGGCTGCGCGGTCCTGACCGGCACCGGAGCCGTCATCAATACGGCGTCCCTGCGCCCCGGCCAGTCGACGGTGGTCTACGGCCTGGGCGGCGTGGGCCTGGCCGCGGTGCTGGGTGCCCGCGCGGCGGGCGCGTACCCGGTCATCGCGGTCGACCCGGTACCGGAGAAGCGCGAGCTGGCCCTCCAGCTGGGCGCGACCCACGCGTACGCCCCCGGCGAGGCGGTCGAGGCCATCCATGACCTCACTACCGGTGGTGCCGAGCTGGCGGTCGAGGCAGTGGGCAGCCCGAAGGTGATGGCCGAATGCCTGACGGCCGTGGCCCGGGGCGGCACGGCCGTCTCGGTGGGCCTGCCCGCCCCCGACCGGGTGCTGGAGGTCCCGGCGCTGACGTTCGCGGGCGAGGGCAAGTCCCTGCTGGGCTCGTACATGGGCGACGCGGTACCACGCCGTGACATTCCCCGGTTCCTGGACCTGTGGCGGGCGGGCCGGCTGCCGGTGGAGCGAATGCACACCGGCACCCTGCCGCTGACCGGCATCAACACGGCGATGGAGGAGCTCGCCTCGGGCCGGGCGATCCGTCAGGTCATCGACACATCGGGAATGCTGGACGTCTGACCCCACCCGTCTCCGCATGGCGTCGCTTTCGGTCGTCCACGATCCACGCGATGACGGGAAGGGGCCGTACCGCCTGCCGCACGATCACGTACCGGACCCGGCGGTGTCAGGCGTTCATGGCCGCCCAGAACTCCTCGAAGGACATCTGGCGATCGCCGTCCGTGTCGAGCGAGTCGATCAGCTCCTGGGCCTGCGACTCGGTGATCTCCGAGCCCTCCAACTCCGCCACGACCTTACGGTATTCGTCCGCGGTGACCAGGCCGTCCCCGTCGATGTCGTAGCGCTCGAAGACCTTCCGCGCCGCCGTCTCCATGATGTCTGCCATGTGCTCCGCCCTTCTGCGATCTTCGCTGACGGGCCCAGGCTATCCGTCCGCCCGGAGCGACGCGGGGGGCGGGCGCCTGACCGCCCCCCGCTCGCCGCACGCGGCGGCCGGGCGTTTCCCGTGGACCCCGGATTCCGCCCGAACCGCCGCATCGGCACCTGCCTTCTGGCCTGTTCGAGGCATTCCACCCCAAGCCACCGCGCTGTACTTTATCCGGGTATTTCATCGGGGCGGGTAGGGCATACATGACCGCCGACCGCCTCCTTCGAGGGGGGATTGTGGAACCTTCATGGCGCAAGCCCGCGCCTCTGAACTGGTCGGCCGCGCGCGAGGGGCAGTACACGACCGCGGCGCCCCTCCTGGGTGGTGCGAGCATCACGCTGCTGGGGCTCGTCATCACGGACCGCGACAAGTTCCGCTGGCCGGACCCTACCCTGCTCGCACTCGCCCTGACCACGCTCTTCATGGTCATGGCGGTGGTATGGGGAGTTCGCTCCCGCCAGTATCTGTACTCGCGCAGCGATGTCGAAGCCTGGTGGGGTCCGCTTTCCGAGATGTCCGACGATCGGCACGAGGAGCTGATTCAGGACCAACGGAAGCACTACTCCAGATGGATCAGCCTGGCCGGAAGAGCGGACTTCTGTTACTCGTCCGGGCTCTTGTGCCTGGCGGCGGGAAGTAGTCTTGCCCTGGCCCCGCTGGCTCACACGGCGGCACCCGCATGGCGGTGGTTCGCCGCCGGCACTACGGCCGCCCCGGTCGTCGTTGTGCTGCTCGTCTGGGTGATGCCATACATAGGCAACGCGATTCGGAGATGGCAGGCCGACAACCACGACTCGACATAGGAACAAGGAGCACCATGCCTCCCCGACAGTGCCCCGGATGCGACGCCGCTCCGAGCGAAAGGGCCGACCACTACGCCGACTGCCCGCTGAAGGATGTCCCGCTGGCGGAGGTCGCCGGGCTGACGTTCGAGGAGGCCAGGGCGAGGGCGGCACAATGGCGGGCGCGGAACACGTAACCCTGTCGGCCCGGGAGCGCGTGCCGCGCTCGGCGACGGGCCCTTCGCCGAGGCCTACGAGATCGGCCGGCAGCTGGACGCGATCTTTGAGGACAGACCCTAAAGCGAACCGGCCGTCAGCAACGTGCGATGCGCTCCGAGGCTCTTCCAGAGGTCAATGCCCTGCATGGCGAGTTCGATCGCGCTATCGGTACGCCCCGTGGCAGCGTGTACACGAGAGAGATTGCATAGGGCGGTGGCAATGCCCGAGAGGTTATTGCCGGTTCGGAACCCGTGGAGTGCCTCGCGGAAGTGCGCTTCAGCCTCTTCGTACCGACGCCGATAGATCGCGATGACGCCGCGCATATTCGATGCGTAGCACGCGGCAGTCAGGTCTCCTGTGGCGAGGCCGGTGCGGCCGGCCTCAGCGTCGGCCGGTTGTTCTGCCGCCACGTAGTAGAGGGAACTAGCACCGGAATCGACCAGTTCCCTCGTAACGAGAAGAAGATCTGCTGCGCGGCATACGACATCTTTATCGGAGGACTTGGCGGCTTGGTAGGCGCAGGAGAGCAGGCAATCGGCCTCGGTCAAGAGCCAGGCGAGCGCGGTGCTGGCATCGGGGAAGGCCTGCCCAAGGTGCTCGATGCGTGCCAGGTGCTCGATGAGCCGGTCCCCTGGTCGTTCCATGGCATACACGCGCGCCGCCGAGGACAGATAGAAGTCCAGGATCCGCGAGAACGCAGCCGCCCGGGTTTCCGGCCGCTCGTCCCGCACCGCACAACTGCACGCGTAAAGTCGTAGCAGGTCGTGGTAGCGATAGCGGCCGGGGACTACCGACTCCAGCAGACAAGTGTCAACGAGCGACTCAAGGATACGTTCAGTCTCCCGCGCTGGTGTGCCGAGTGCGGCTACAGCCGCACTCAACGAGATGTCCGGCCCATCACAGAGTCCGAGAAGCCGAAAAGCACGCGCCTGGGATGCGTTCAACTGCGCGTATCCGAATTCGAAGCTTGTCTGAACGGCCAGATCTCCGGCCCGTAGTTCTTGTAGGCGTCGGTGGACGTCGGCCAGGCGATCGGTCAGGGTATTGATGGTCCAGCCGGGCCGAGTCGCCAGACGAGATGCGGCAACTCTGATGGCCAGGGGAAGATAACCGCAGGCGGCAACCGCTTGACGGCAGGCCTGGGGCTCGGCCGAAGCTCGCTGATCGCCAACGATGCGGGTGAACAAGGCCAGGGCATCTCCCGGTTCCATGACGCTGAGGTCGATCATGTGGACACCGTCGAGGTCGGCCATGGTGGAGCGGCTGGTGATCAGCGTGGCGCAGCCGGGAGTACCGGGCAACAGCGGGCGAACCTGCGCGGAGTCATGGGCATTGTCGAGCAGGACCAGCACACGGCGGTCGGCCAGGGTTGAGCGGTACAGCGCCGCCCGCTCATGTATCCCCTCCGGGAGATCCGCGGGCGGGGTTCCCAGGGCGCGCAGGAACATGCCCAGTACGGCTGCCGGATCGGCGGGGCGGGGACCTTGGCCAAGGAGGTCCACAAACAGCTGCCCGTCAGGGAAATGTTTCCTGACCGCTTGCGCAACGTGCACGGCCAACGCCGTCTTGCCCGCCCCGCCCAGTCCGCGCACCGCGGAGAGCGCCATCACCGTCCCGTGGGTGTTCAGCAGCCGCTCCCGCAAGATGTGCACAGCGGTGGCACGTCCGGTGAAGTCGGCTGCTCCTGCCGGGAGTTGCGCAGGACGCGGTGGGGGTGCGTGCACGGGCTCTCCGTCGGCCGGGAACTCCTGTGGACCGGTGAGAGCGGGATCGGCGCGCAGGATGCGCTGGTGCAACCGGGCCAGTTCCGGGTTGGGCTCCACGCCGAGTTCTTCCGCGAGGAGGCGGCGGGTGTCGGTGTAGACGCCCAGGGCCTCTGCCTGTCGGCCGCTGCGGTAGAGCGCCAGCATCAGCAGCGCTCGTAACCGTTCCCGCACAGGATGCTGTGTGATGAGCGCGGTCAGCTCCGAGACCACCTCGGCGTGCCGTCCCAGTTCCAGGTCGAGCTCGAGCCCCTTCTCGAGCAGGCCCAGGCGCCACTCCTCGAGACGGCTGCGCTGGGCATGCGCGAAAGGGCCGGGGACTCCGGCCAGCGGTTGCCCGTCCCACAGCGCGTCCGCCATGTGGAGCAGCTTCCGCGCTTTGTGCGGTTCTCCGTGCGCCCTGGCGTCTTTCGCCTGTGCCTCGTAGCCCTGACACACTTCGAGGTCCAGCGCCTCGGGTCGCGCCCGGAGCGCGTACCCACCGGCGTCCGTCAAGAGCACTCCGGGGCCCAGCGCCCGGCGCAGCCGCCAGGCATAGGTGCGCAGTGCGGCGATCGCCTGGGGCGGAGGGGTTTCCCACACGGCGTCGACCAGCTCGCTCGCGGTGGCGGTGGATCCCCGTCGTAACAGCAGTACGCACAGCACGGCTTGCTCCTGCGGCGTGCGGATCGGCAGTGCCTGACGGCCGCGCCAGATACGAACCGGCCCGAGAACGACGAATCGCAATCCCGCGCCCAATGCGCCGTTCAGCCCATCGGTGCCCGCCGCGGCATCGACTACCCCGGCTTCCCCGGAAAGCCGCCCGCCGGTGGCAGAGACAACGGGCGGGGCCGGCAGGGCTGATTCCACTCGGCAGCGGCCAGGGGGAAGGGTGAAGCCAAGCTGCCCCAGCGACTTTCCGAACATTTTCTCGAGCACCCGTTGCCTCGACGGTCCCGGGCATGGTGGATCAAGCTGACGCCACCGATGAAATTGCCGCGCGGTCACCTGACCCGGTTCTCCCAGGCAGGCCGCGGCCTTAGCATATTCCGCGAGGAATACCGCCGGCCGGCCCCACTGGCGCTCCTCGCACAGCCGCGCAAAGACCGCTTGATCCATTTCTGCCACGCCCCCATTTTTACGCCAGCCCACCTTGACGGGCACCGCAATCACCGTATCCCCCAGGGGTATACGACCCCGGCGGGCGACTGGCAGAAAGTCCGATTCACCGAGTCCGCTCGCCCTGGCGCTCTCACCGCTCGCTGGTCCAACCGTCGGGGGCAGCCCTGGTCAGAGTCCTTGCAGCGGGGAAGGGCGAACAGGTATTCGGCGATCATCGGCGGCTTACTGACCTTTTATGCATGGACGGTTCACCGCTGTTGTGCGTGATCCTCAGCCCGGCGAATCGGCATATCCTGAAACCATCGCAGTGTCCCGGTGACTTTACGGACGGCGGATCAGATGAGTGTGGCCACCTTCTCGGAGGGCCTGTTGCGCCGCCAGCCCACAGCGAGGTAGGCGAGCATCCCGATGGGCGGGATGGCGCAGACCGTCCAGCTGATGGCCAGGGGCGGGCCCGGCTGGTCGAGCACGCGGACGTTCCGCAGGGTCCCGCGGCCGTGGCCGGCCGGGCCGTCGATGTCGAAGGTGAAGCTCCATGTGCCGGGTTCCGGCAGGGCCTGGACATCCAGGCCCCAGACATCCCGTTTGCGGGGGTGCCTGCTCAGCGGGGTCTCCCGGTCCTCGGCGTCGAGGCCGGGCCCGTCGATGGTGAGCTTGCCCGACTTTCCCGCGACGCCGTCGGCCGGTGCGAAGGTGAAGTCGAGTGACTGCATGGCCCGCAGGGGCCACTCGGAGAATCCGACGGTGACCGTGTAGGGCCCCGCCGGTACCCGCTCGGTATGGACGACGCCGACCGGGGCGTACGCCGCGGCCGGCGCGGTCGAAACCGCCACCAGCGCGAGCGCGGCGGCCGCGGCCAGCAGCACTCGGCGTGCGTGGTCTCGCAGCCACCCGGATGCGACGGCTACGGCGAGGAGCAGTGGTGAACGTGAGGAGCGCATGGGTCATCGGCCCTTCGTGACGGATGCGGTGGAGTGCTCGCGCAGCAGGACGGCGAGTCGTGCGGCGAGGTACCCGGCGAGGACGCCCGTCACCAGACCCACCGCCGTCATCTTCAGCAGTTCGGCCGCGGTCGGGCCGGAATCGCCGAGCAGGGCGCTCTGGACGGGGAGGGAGAGGCCGATCACGGCTCCGCCTCCGGCGCCCATGATCTGCGGCGCGATGCGGCCCGACCAGCCCCGCTTCCCGCTCAGCCACAGCAGTGCGGTGATGGCCGCTGCCGAGAGGAGCATGAACACCGGAATCCCGGAGGGCAGTTCCGGCGGATCGTCGCCGAGGTTGTCACGCAGCGGCAGACCGGTCGCATCGGCGTAGACGCGGGCCGCCCAGGGAGAGAACCACCACAGGACGAGCTGCAGGACGCCGAGGGTCGCGGCGATCGTCAGTGCGGTCATCCGCCGGCCGATGGTGAGCGTCCCCAGGATCAGCAGGAGGGTGGCGAACAGGATGGTCCCGACGAGATCGGGGTCCACTGGCAGGGGCAGTGCGCCGAATGCCTTCGTCGTGATGGGGCTGAAGACGATGAGCACGGGAACACTGACGATCACGCCTGCCCGGCCCCACCGGGTGTCGCGCGCCGCGGCGAAGACGATGACGCTCCCCACCATGGTGAAGGAGATCGAGAGGAACAGCCCGATGTGGGGCGGTGAGTCCAGCACGGCGTCGAAGCCGTACAGCGAGTGCCACCACAGGTCCAGAAGCCCGAAGAGAAGGAACAGGGCGGCCCCCGTACCGGTGATCAGATAGCCCAGTGGGGCCCGGAAGACCCCGCCGAGGACGCGCACGGGTTTGCCGCCGGGGAACTGGTCCACGGACCGGCCGGCGCGCTGGGCAGCGGTCGCGATCAGGACCATGGCCAGGCTGGCGATGCCGGCGACGGCGCTGCCGGAGTACAGCATGAGGTGGGAGAGCGTGAAGAACGTGTCCGGGCCGACGTCGACGTGCCACTGGATGTCCCAGCTGATGCCGAACAGGGACAGCGTCGTCCCGGCCAGGACGGTGTTGGCGGCGATGGGGCCGGTCCTGCCATCGCCGGAGACTTTGACGGCGAGGGATGACTGGGATGCCCTGCTGCCGGTGACGGGTAGTGCTGTGCTCACGGGAATGCCTTTCTCATGACCGTGCGAGTCTCATGACCGTGCGAGCGGTTACTGGCGTTTGCGTGGTCGGTTGTTCAGCCGGAGATCGCCAGGGGGAAGTCGAACTGGTCGCTCCGTGTGCCGTAGTCGACGCTGACGTGGAAGGTCCAGCGCCCCGGCATCATCAAGTGGACGGCTGTGGAGTAGCTGCCCGGCTTGTGAACCCGCGCGCGTGCCGCGGGCGTCGCGTGTCCGTGGGTGGGCATGACGGCCTGCAGGGTGACGGTGGGCGGACGTCCGCTTCGCTCTCCTCGGCGCGGGGCCAGGCGTATATCGACGTCCGTGGCGCCGGTGCGGGGCCGGGCCACGGTCAGTGTCACTTCGTCGGTGGCACTGCCCGAGGTCAGCGAGATGGCATCGTCCGTCCATGACGGAAGGAATCCGATGGCCACCAGGGCGAGGGACACCGTCAGCAGCGCCGCGGCGACCCCATACAGAAACCGGGCCATGGGGGTGCGGGAGGCGGTGCGGGCGCTCACTTCGCCGCTCCCGCCGCCGGGGCCACGTGCAGAAGGTAGGGGACGGTCAGGATGGCGCTGTCGCTCTCGGCCTGTATCCACACGCGGTAGTAGCCGGGGCGGGAGAAGGTGTACACGAAGGAGGCGTCCGGCCCGTAGGCGGCCACGGTCTCGTCCGCGGGACTGTCGCCGTTGAGCGGCATCAGCCCGCTCATCGAACCCATGCCCCCCTCGTCCCCGCCTGGGTGCCTCCCGTGTTGCATGGCGGCCATGTCGTGGGCCGAAGCGCCTCCCATGTCGTGTGTGGAGTCGCTGCTCATGTCGCCGCCCATGGAGTGCGCATGAGCCCAGACGGGTGCGCCCTGGGCGGCTTGTCCCATGCCTGTGGGGCTGGTCGCGTCCGCCCTGTCGAGCGGCCCGACCACGATCATGTGACCGACCATGCCGAGCCAGGGCTGGAGCGTCGGTGTGTCGCCGACGCGCGCGATCAGGGTGGTCGCTTCTCCCGCTCTGGGTGCGGGCGCCGACAGGCGCACCGGTACACCGCCGATCGTCCGCGTTCCCGGCCCCTGCGGGGCGAGTTCGGCGGGCAGGGTCGGAGGGCCGCCACGCGCGGAACCGTCGGCGACGGTCAGGCCGGTTGCCGAGCGCACCTGCTGGATTCCGCCACCGCGCCGGGCGAACTCCGCGGACACGGCGTAGTGGCCGGCCGCGGGCAGCCGCAGCTGAACCTCGTAGGTGCCGGGCGCGGTGCGTACGGGATGCAGGTGCCAGAGCTCACCGGTCGGTCCGATGACCAGCAGGTGCATCAGGGCACCGTCGTGGACGAGGAGATCGTCCGCGGGCAGGCCGGTGGAGCCGTCGTTCACGCTCAACCGGAGTGTGCCCCGTTCCGCCGCCTTGGCCCGGTACGAACCCAACTCAAGTGAGGCGGGCGGCCGGGAGTAGTCGTTCGTCACCGGCCGGACGACCGAGTAGGGATCGGTGACGTTGTCCTTCGTGGCATCCACCTGCCCGCCCGGCTCGGGCGGCAGAGGCAAGGAAGTGGACAGCAGTGCGGCGGTCACGGCTACCGCGAGCGCGGCCACGACACCTCCTGCCGGCAGCAGCACCCAGCCCCCGCGCCGGGCCCGGACAGCGACGAACAGGGTCACCAGCATGAGCACACCAGCGGTGACGAAACCGCCGAACACGGCGAGTTCCGGCGGAGACGTGGCCTGGCCCGGCACCGTGAAGGGAATCCGCGCGGTGCGGGGTCCGTCGTCGACGACGAGTTCCCAGGGCCCGGCCCGCTCGATGTCCAGGGCGGCGCTGTAGGACCCCGGTGTGCTGCCGAGCTTGACCGAGACGCTGCTGGTGGTGGTCCCCACCGAGGAACCTTCCGCCCGATCCGCCGACGCACCCGTGGGAACGGTACCCAGGCGCAGTGTCCCCGCGGCGGTGCCTCGATGAGTGAGCACATCCACGTGCAGGGGGCCGGGCAGCCCGGTGACGCGCCGCAGGATGAAGGTCAGGTCGCGGTCGCCGAGCGTCTGCGCGACCTGCAAGTCGCCTCCAGCCGTGGAATCCGCCCGTGCGGGGGATCCCACGGTGACGGACAGGCCGAGGACACAGAGCACGGCCGCCGCCACTCGCGCCGCGCGTGACATACCAGGGCGATTCCGGCCGGCGCGTCTGCCGCGAACGGATACAGGGGGTGGGTTGTCGTTCACGCGGCAGACACTAAGAACCGCCCCCACGCGGTGTCATCACGCACCCGAGGCACGTCATGTCCCCCGCTCGGGGGACAATGCCTCCCCCAGGCGCGGGAAGGTTTTTCTGCGCCGCTCGTGCACCATAAGTGCATGCCTGGTGCGACCGGCCCCGTACAAGGTGGCATTCCGACCGCACGTTCCGCCTTCCCGCATGCCCGTGGTGCGGGCATGCGGACATCCTGAGAGAGGGGCCTTGTCCGCTCAGATGCGGGACCCGAGTGGGTCCCTGACCCGGCAGTCCCTCATGGTGGCGGGCTTCTGCCTGCTCGCGGATACGCTCGCCTTCTCCTACGAGGGTTCGCATGTGTATCCCGCCGTGTCCTTCTGGTGCCTGCTGGCCGGGATCGCCCTGGTGGATGCGGCACTTGCGAGTTCGGCCCGGCTTTCGGGAGTCGTGGCTCTCGCCCAGGCGGCACTGGCCGTGGCCGGTGCGCTGGTACTGCCCAGCGGCAGCCCACTGCCGGACACGAACGACGCCGGATTGCTCATAGCGGCCTATCGGGCCGGAGCCTGGCTGAACGGCCTACCGGCTGTTCTGGCCCTCCTCTACCTGGCCGCGGGATCCATCGGGGCCAGGACACTCGGCGGCACGACCGATCTCACCGAATGGCGCTCGATTCTGCTGAGCGCGGTGAAAGAGGCCCTCCTCGCCTGGCTGGTCGGCCGCTACACCACGGCCCGGGGCGCCCACATCGCCGAGCTGGAACAGCGGGCCGTCCGGGAGCGCGAGTTGGCCCGGCAGAATCTCGCGAATGCCATCGCCGAGGACCGCAGTGCCATCGCCCGGGACCTCCACGACGTCATCGCCCATCATGTGAGCGCCATCGGTGTGCATGCCGGAGCCGCCCGGCTGGGACTCTCCGGCAAGGAGGTGTCACCGGTGTCGACGGCGCTCGCGGCGGTGGAGACCTCCAGCCGAGCGGCCCTTCTCGACCTGCGCCGCCTGCTGGATTTCCTGCACGACAGCCCCGCTGAAGGCGCACGGCAACCGGGTTTGCGCGACCTCGACCAGCTCATTCAGGCCGTGTCCGCCGCCGGTCTCGAGACGAACGTCAGCGTCCAGGGCGCCCGACAGGAACTGGAGGGGTCCTTGGACATCGCCGTCTATCGTGTGGTGCAGGAGATGCTGACCAACGCCCTGCGCCACGGCGACGGCCATGTGGACATCACCCTGCGCTACGGCACTTCGCGCATCACGGTCACCGCGGTCAACCCGATCGCCGCCTCGGAGCGGCCCGTGGAGGATTCTCCGCACCGGGGCCTCGAGGGCATCAGCAGCCGAGTCGGTATGTTCAACGGGTTCGTCTCGTACGGACCGGTACACGGCGAAGCCGACTGGAAGATATCCGCCACCTTCTCCATGGACGGCATATGAGTCTGCGTATTCTCCTGGCCGACGATCACGCCATGTTCCGCTCGGGACTGAAAGCGGTCCTGAGCACCCAGGACGACCTGTGCTGTGTCGCGGAAGTGGCCGATGGCCAGGCGGCCGTCGAAGAGACCATCAGGTTGACACCCGACGTCGCCATCCTGGACGTCCGTATGCCGCGACTGGACGGACTGCGCGCGGCGGAACGCATCCTCGGCAGGCCGGGCAACACCACGAAAGTCATCGTGCTCACCACCTATGACGACGACAGCTACGTCTACAGCGCCCTCCACATGGGAGTCAGCGGATTCCTCCTGAAGAGCGTCCCTCCCGAGGAGACGATCGCGGCCATCCGCATCGCCGACAGAGGTGATGCCATCATCGATCCCTCGGTCACGCGCCGTCTCATCTCCCGCTTCGCCGGCAGCATCGCGCCGCCCGCGTCCTCCACCGAGCTTGACAGACTGACGGCCCGTGAGCACGAGGTCCTGATACTCGTGGCCCAGGCGCACAGCAATACGGAGATCGCCCGCGCCCTGGGCATCGGCGACGAGACGGTCAAGACACACGTATCCCGGATCCTGGCGAAGCTGGGTCTGCGCGATCGCACTCAAGCCGTCATATACGCGGCCGCCCACCAACTCGTGGCACCGCTTCCTCCTCTGCCGCCCTCGGCCCACCGCCTTGCTGACCGCCAAGGGCCGTGAGGCCCCTGGGCGCGTCAGCCGGACTGGACATCTTCACCGCCCATCGGCCTGGATATCGGCGACGAGCTTTTTCGCCGCCGCCAGCTTCGGCCCATAGGCCTCGGGGTCCGTGGCGTTGAGCGCGGTGTAGATGTCCACGGCTTCCCGCGCCCGTGTGAGCGCCTGGTCCCGCCGGCCGGACTGCCGAAGGTAGGGGATCGTCGGAAACATCAGCCAGTCGCCCAGCCCTCCGCGATACTTCCCGGGGTTCCCGGTGGCGAGTTGGCGGAGCAGGTCGGTGGCCTCCACGGCGCGCTGTGCGCCCTGGACGTGATCGGGCTTGCCCCACAGGGCCTGCGCCAGATTGACCAGCGCCCAGGCCTTTCGCCAGCGGAGTTCATCGGATCCGGGTTGTTCATGGATGAGCTTGTCGTAGAGC
>NZ_JBHYVB010000006.1:31268-99382 GCF_042750115.1 Streptomyces sp. NPDC059455 | reverse complement strand
GGCCGAGTGCCTCCAGCATGTGCGCGATGGCCTCGTCGTAACGGCCACTGCCCATCAGATACGTGCCCGCCGGGAACACCAGCCACTGCGCCAGCCCGGGCAGGTAGGAGGGTTTCCCGGTGGCGAGTTGGCGGAGCAGGTCGGTGGCCTCCACGGCGCGCTGTGCGCCCTGGGTGTGGTCGGGTTTGCCCCACAGGGCCTGCGCCAGATTGACCAGCGTCCAGGCCTTTCGCCAAGGGAGTTCATCGGATCCGGGTTGTTCATGGATGAGCTTGTCGTAGAGGCCGAGTGCCTCCAGCATGTGCGCGATGGCCTCGTCGTAACGGCCACTGCCCATCAGATACGTGCCCGCCGGGAACACCAGCCACTGCGCCAGCGTCGCACGGTAGCCGGGGTCCAGGGCCACGACCTCGCGGGCGACCGCGATCGCGTCGGCCGCCCGGGCGTTGGCCTCGTCGCGCACCGGGCCGGGCAGGTTCCACAGGGTCTGGGCCCGCGCCACCAGGGCTCGCGCGTCCGTGATCCGGGCCGACGCGGTCGGCGTGGCCGTGTCGTAGAAACACGTCAGGAGCCTCGGCACCTCGCCGATCTCGCTGCCGAAGTCGACCCGGTAGAGCGATACGCTTCCCGCCGCCGTCGGCACCGCGGCGATCTCGGAGTACGACCACCAGGGCTGTCCGAGCCACAGCGGCGCCGACCACTGGGGCTGCTGGGGATCCCGGAAGATGGTCTGAACGCGGCTGTCCCGGCCCTGCCAGAACCAGTTGGCCCGCCGGTCCCCGGTCACCGCCGGGATGGTCGTGTAGGGCACGCCCCATTTGGTGAGGTGCTGCGGGGTGATCTCGGCCGGGGCGCTCCAGCCACCGTCGTAGTGGATGTTCCACATGGACCCGAACCTGCCCATCCAGACCACATCGGCTCTTCCGTCGCCGGTGCCCAGGGCGCGGATGGTCGACGGGAAGTCGTTCCCGGGGAATTCGGCGATCTGCGCGGGTGCGCTCCACGCGGGGCCGGGAGCGTGGGAATCGTAGGTGACGCTGTGCACCGTGCGGTCGTTCATGGTCCACACCACCAGCGCCACCCCGGGCGCCGGACAGGCCACCGTGAGGTCCGAGCCCAGCGAAATGGCGCCTGCCGGGGCCGCCACCTGCGGTGGCCCCCACGTCCCCTTGGCGTCCTGGAACGCGGCCATCAGCGTGCCGGTGCCATTGTCCCGCCACACCACGACGACCGAGCCCGGTGCCGCGGCGGCCTCGGCGTACCAGAGGTCGGTGGTGTCGCCGCTCACCCTGACCGGGGCGTCCAGCCATCCGGACGGCCGGGTGGGATCGGTGCGCGTGGCGTGGATGCCGCCGTCCTTGCCCCGCATCACCACGGTGATGAGGCCCGGCCCCGATGCCAGGGCGAGTGGCGTGGGTTCCTCCCGCACCGCGTTCTCCGCGCTGATGGCCACCGACGGTTTCCAGGCCGGTGTGGCCGCGGTGGCGTCGTAGGACGTGGTGCGGAGCTGCGCCTTGTCCTTGTCCCGCCACACCAGCACGGTGTGCCCCGGCCGGTCCGACGCCGCGGCCAAGGACACGATGCTGTCCGGCACCTCCACCGGGGTCCAGGGGGACCATCCGGGGGTGCGCGGGTCCTTGGCCCAGTAGGCCACGGTGTCGTGGAAGCCCATGAGTTTGGCCAGACCGGTCCTGACCCGCATCTCGGCGCGCATCTGATCGGAGTAGTAGGCCCGGGCGTCGTCGTACTCGGCCTGTCCTCCCGGGCGCCATCCGGTGTTGCTGTGCCCCGTGTCGTAGCCGGTGATGTGGTCCACGCACTGGTAGCCCACGAAGTAGCTTCCGGGGTCCACCCGGCCACCGGTATACGGATCGATGGCCTGGTCGGCGTGTTGGAACACCCAGTCCAGCCGCGCCGCGTGCCGGGTCAGTTCCTCACGGGCCAGCCGGTCCTCGCGGAACTGCGGGTTGAGCCCGGCGATCACGCCGAACCGGACGGTCAGCACATAGACATAGGCGATGTACGCCAGCCGGTGGTCGAAGACGCTTTCCGGTGAATTCGGATCCGGGCGGTAGAAGTAGGAGTCGCCCTCCAGCAGTGTGTTCGCCGCCAGCCGGGAGTTGTTGTCCGCGTTCGATCGCAGCAGCGGGTCCTTGCGCCCGCCCGCGGCCCAGGAGTTGAGCTCGTCCATGGCGGTGCGGGCCCGCCCGCGCAGGCCGTCCAGGTCGCGCCGCAGGTTGAGCACATACGCCTGCTGCTCGACCCTGACCGCCTGCTTCACGGCCTCGAGGACCTCGTCGAACCGCCCCTGGAGGGCGACGAAATCCTGGTGCAGCACCTCCAGTTTGGCCAGGATCTCCTCTTCGGGAGTGGGGCTGTGACTGCCGAGGCTGACGAAGGCGACAATGCCCTGGTATGCCTCGTACGCCTTCTTGCCGGCTTCGTAGATCGCCAGTGCCGTGAGGACGGGCGTGGGCGTGGCCATATCCGGTGTACCCCCCTTGACCTGTGCCCCTGTGGGCACGGCTGAGCCAAGTGAACCACCGGGCAGTCATACACATACTGGAGAAAAACTCGAGCGCCCCCGTTGTGCGCCGCGCGCCCCCTCGGAGGCCCGTTCCGGCACACTGCCCACCGCCCTCGCACCGCCCTCGCATCGCCCGGCACCGCCGCGGACACCTCGCGATGCGGCTTGATCACCCAGTCGTCGAAGGGCCGAACGCCCGCTCGCGGAAGGCGAGGACCGCCTGTGCGACGTCGTCGAGATGCGTCTCCAGCAGGAAATGCCCGCCGTCGAGGAGAAGGATCTCGGCATCGGACGCGTCGCGGCGGAAGGCCTCCGCACCCGCGGGAGCGAAGATCTCGTCGTTACGGCCCCAGACCGCGAGCACCGGAACGCCGCGGGAGCGCAGCCACTCGTGCACGGCCGGGTACAGGGCACGGTTGGTGGCGTAGTCGCCGAACAGGGCAAGCTGCGCGCGATCCACTCCCGGGCGGGCCAGCAGGGTCAGGTCGTGCTCCCAGGCGTCGGGGTCGACCAGGGTGCGGTCGGCCACCCCGTGGGTGTACTGCCACTCGATGGCCTCGCGCCCGAGGGCGGGCCGCAGCCGTGCCTCGTGCTCAGCGCTCCGATCGGCGCCATAGGCCCAGATCGGCGCCCAGAATTCGGGGACGAAGCCTTCCTCGTAGGCATTGCCGTTCTGGGAGACGACCGCGACCACGGCATCCGGATCCGCCAGTGCGAGCCGCCAGCCGATGGGCGCCCCGTAGTCCTGGACGTAGATCGCGTAGCGGTCCACGCCGATCGTCGCCAGCAGGTGGCGGGTGACCTCGGCGAGCGCGTCAAAGGTATAGGGGAACTGTTCGACGCCCGGCGCCGACGACCTCCCGAAACCGATGTGGTCGGGCGCGATCACCCGGTAGGGGCCGGCCAGAGCCGGGATGAGGTGGCGGAACATGTGCGAGCTGGTCGGGTACCCGTGCAGCAGCAACAGCACGGGAGCATGCGCCGGACCCGCCTCGCGGTAGAAGACCGTCAGCCCGTCGACCTCAACAGAGCGGTGATGAACAGCGACCATGGCGGTAACCCCTTAAAGAGATTTAACTGGTTAGGCTATGATGAGTGTTCGTGCCCTGAACGTGTTTGTCAAGAAGGAGCAGGGGATGGTCGAGGGCGAGGAGCTGCTGCTCGCGGTGCTCAACAGTGCTCCGGTGATCGACGGCAAGCCCACGGACGCGCTGGAACCGGCGGAGGAAGCGTCGCGCTGGCTCCGCGGGCTGGGAGGGCGCGGAACGACAGCCGAGCGCGAAGCGGTGCGACACGTGCGCGACGCTCTGCACCGGCTGATCCGCGGGGCCTCCACCGATGTGGACGCCCTCAACGCCGTCCTCGGACATGCCCGGCTGTGCCCCACAGCCACGAGCGAGGGCCTTCAGTGGCAGCTCGAAGCCGCGAACGATCAAGAACTGGCCGTCCGCGTCGTCCTCGCGTGGTCGAAGGTCCGCGAAGAACTACCGGGACGGCTGCGGCCATGTGCGAACGAGGAATGCAATCTGTTCCTCGTCGACCACAGCCGCCCCGGCACGGCACGCTGGTGCTCCATGGCCGCATGCGGCAACCGGATGAAGGCCCGCACCCACGCCCGAAGGCGACGTACCGGCGAAACGGTCCCCCCGGGCAATCCGAGCTGAGCCGTAGGACGAGCTTCTTGATCGCGGCAGCGGCGCAGAGTCTGTCCCCCGGATGGGTGGGTGCGACGGGCCCTCCCTGAACCCCGCCCGCGCCCTTAGCGTCGAGTCATGAACGATGAACAGTTGATCGCGGACCTGCACACCCGGTGGGTGTTCGGCTGGGAGCGCGACGAGGGAGACGCACCGTTCGACTTCCGGCGCACCTTCGGCGAGTTCTACGATTTCGGCTCTCCGGACGTCCGGCTCTACGACGACTTCGACCCCGAGCAGCGGGTGGCGACGACAGCCACCGAATACGGCTCGATTTGGGAGCCCAGCTTTCACAAGATGATTTCCGCGCACCATGCCGTCGACGACGGCCCGCACGTCATCGCCGACCACGATCTGGCCGCGTCCACCCTGACCTTCGTAGCGCGGATCACCAGGCCCGACGCCACCACGGACATTCGCACCACGACCTCGCTGGTCTGGCGCCGAACGCCGGACGGCTGGCGGATCGTCCGCGAACACAACTCGGCCAAGCTGCTGCCCGCAGGGGATCTCGACGGCATGCTGCCGACGCACGAGGCTCCCTGACCTCGTGGGGTTCAGGGGCAGCCGTGCGGGGGCGAGCTCCACGGCGAGGGCTGCGCCTCCCCCAGGACGTCCTCAGACCGGGCCGGCCGCCAGCCACTGGTGGATGGCGAGTGCGGTGGTACGGGCGTGCTCCTCCAACATGGTGAAGTGGTCCCCGTCCACGGTGACCTCGGCGTGCGGCAGGCTCCAGTCCGGGGCGGGTTCGGCGCCGGGCAGTGGGTCCCGGGCTCGTACGTACAGGGTGGGACAGGCGAGCGGCGCGGGTTTCCAGCCGCTGAAGAGCTCGAAGTATCCGACCATGGCGGTGAGCCGGTCGGGGCTGGCAGAGGCGAATTCCGCCGCCCGGCGCAGCATGTCCGACGTCATCGCGGAGAGCGCCGCGCCTGACCCCCGTCGCCGTGGCCGGGGGGATAGGTGTCCACCAGGACGACGGCCGCCGGGGCGGCACCCTCGGACTCCAGACGCTCGGCCACGGCATGGGCCACCCAGCCACCGGCCGACCGTCCCAGCAGTACCAGGGGGCCTTCGGCCGCGCCCGCGCGTACGGCGATGGCCTGGGCGGTGACGAGAGCGTCCAGTGTGGCGGGCAGAGCCTCTCCGGGCTCGAACCCCGGGTGCCGCACCACGGAAACCGGCCGCAGCCCGCGCAGCCCGGCACCGAGGCGCGCGTACTCCTGCGGTCCGGACACCGCGCTGAGCGCGGGCGAGCAGACCAGCCGGGCCCCCGTGCCGCCCACCGCGAGCATGACGGGTTCGTGCGTCGCACCGGGCGCCCCGGTCCTGTCGAAGACCGGACGCAGGCGCGCGGCGACGGTGAGGAGCGCCATGCCGTCCCAGCTCTGTCCCCGGGAACATGCGGTACGGAAGAGCGCGCCCAGGGAGTCCGGAGGGCCGACGGCGTGCGGTGTGTCGACGGCCCGCACCCAGTCCGGTGAAGTGCCCGCCTCCGGATAGCCCGGAGGGCCGACGGCCTCCCGGCGGCCTCCGCGCCCAGCGCCCGCGCGGGCAGGCCGGCGAGGTTCCGCCGCAGGATCTTCCCGGAGGCGGTACGGGGAATGTCCGCCACCTCGAACAGCTCGACCGGCATCTTGAAGCCGGACAGTTCCGCACGGCCGGCGGCGAGGACGCGCCCCCTGTCCAGCACGCCGCCACCGGGCCCGGCGACCAGGTAGCCGACCGGCACCTCGCCGAAGACGGGGTGCGGGCGTCCGGCCACGGCGGCGTCCGCCACCCCCGGAAGCCGCCGCAGCACCGCCTCCACTTCCGCGGGATGGATGTTCACCCCGCCCCGAATGATCAGCTCACTCGCCCGGCCGGTGACCGTCAGTTCACCGGAGGCATCGATCCTGACCAGGTCACCCGTGCGGAACCAGCCGTCGCGCAGCACCTCCGCGGTGGCTTCCGGTCTGACGTGGTAACCGGCCATGACCCCGGGCCCGCTGACCCACAACTCGCCCTCACCCGTGTCCCGGCCGTCGGGCCCCCGCCGACCCGGACCCGGGTGCCGGGCAGCACCCGGCCGCACGCCCCGGACGCCGTCGCCTCGCCCGGCGCCGCCATGGTGACCGGGCCCGCCTCCGTGCTGCCGTAGTGCTCCACATAGGGGACACGGCAGATCGCCTCGAAGGACTCGCGGAACCCGGGCTCCGCCGCGGCACCACCGCTGACGCACCCCCGCAGCCCGGGGGCGCCGAGACCGGCGCCGTCCTTGCCGCCCCCTCGCCGCCCTCCTCGCCCCGGACCGCGTCGAGGAGCGCCGAATACGTGGTCGGGCCCCCGCCGAGCAAGGTGAACGAACCGTCCCCACGACGCAGTTCGCCGAGCACGCCCGCCGCCGAGAACCGGGGCAGCAGCATCGCGCTCGCCCCCACCGCGGTCACCCCGAGGAGGCACACCACCTGGCTCATCGCGTGATGGAGGGGCAACGGCCACAGCACCCGGTCCCGTTCGGACAGGCCCAGGACCCCGACGTAGCCCGTCGCGACCGGGGAGAGGCGGTTGCGCCGGTAGGTCAGGCGCCTGAACCGGTCCTGGAAACAGACCTTGTCCCCGAGCCGGCGGGCATGGTCCCCGAGCAGTTCCGGCAGCGGTCTGACGATGTCGGCGTGCGTACGCACCGCATGACCTCCTTGAGGCGACCCGTCGTTGAGGACGACGGCACGATCCGCCAGGTTGCCCACCGACGGGGATGGCCGATCCGCAGTGCCGTCGCGCCGAGTTCACCGCCGGCGCTCGGCCTGGGGCGGCCGATGAGGGTCGGCGCGTACGTGCGCGCGTATCCCTTGCAGGCCGAACAGGATGAGCAGCTCCACCACGCCGCCGTCGGCGCTGCCCAGCCAGTGGGGCAGGGACGTGTCGAACTCGGCCGCCTCACCGGGCGGCAGCGTCAGGTCGCGCTCGCCGATCACCAATCGCAGGCGTCCGCCCAGCACGTAGAGCCATTCGAAGCCCTCGTGGGTCTGCGGGGTCGGTTCGAGTGGTTCCGGCTCGGCGGGGATGATCATCTTGAACGCGTGCACACCGCCCGGTCGCCGGGACAGCGGCACGAACGTCATGCCGAACCGCCTGATCGGCTTGAGGTGGATCCGGGGGTCGCCGGTGCGCGGGGCACCGACGAGGTCGTCCAGCGGAACGTCGTAGATGCGGGCCAGCGGGAGCAGCAGTTCCAGGGTCGGCCGGCGCTGCCCGCTCTCCAGCCGGGACAGGGTGCTCTCCGATACGCCGGTCCTCGCCGCGAGGTCGGCGAGGGTGATGCCGCGGTCACGGCGCAGCGCACGGAGCCGCGGCCCCACCGCGTCCAGCACGTCGTCGTCCGTCTTGGGATCCATCAGGCCATCTTGCCATTACCGCAAGATTTCGTGCCACGTCGTGGTGCGCCTGCCAAGACTGAGCACCTACCGACACAAGGAGCCCTGATGAGCACCACCGATGCGGTCGCGTTCTGGGACGGCGTCTACGCGGCCCGGCCGACGGCCGGCGACCCGCGGCCGAATGCCCGCCTCACCGAGACGGTAACGGGCCTGCCGCCCGGTGACGCGCTGGACCTCGGATGCGGCAACGGCGGCGACGCGCTGTGGCTCGCCGACCAGGGGTGGCGGGTCACCGCCGTCGACATCTCGGCCGTGGCGGTCGAGCGGCTCGCCGACCTCGCCCGCTCACACGGCCTGAGCGACCGCGTCACCACCGTGCGGCACGACGTGCACACGTCTTTCCCGCCCGGCGAATTCGACCTGATCTGCGCCCATTACCTGCACACCCCCTTCGACCTGGACCGGTCGACCGTCCTGCGCTCGGCCGCACACACACTGCGCCCGGGCGGGCGGCTGCTGGTCGTCGACCACGGCTCGGCCGCGCCATGGTCGTGGGACCAGGATCCCGATACCCGGTACCCGAGCCCGCAGGAGGTCGCCGCCGATATCGAGCTGGCCCCGGAGACATGGACGGTCGAGCGGGCCGACGCACCCCGCCGGATCGCGACCGGCCCCGGCGGGCAGACCGCCGAGGTCACCGATCACGTCCTCCTCATCCGCCGCACCACCTGACCCGGTGACCCGGCGCCCCCCAACGAAGGAAGGCGTGCGTGGTCCGCTGCACGGACCCGATTCCACGCAAACGCGTGGAACCACTTGGCCGTTCGGCCCGTGGCGAGCGGTAAGGGCGTGCCCCGCGAGGTCCCCGCGGTACAGCGGCGTCGGAGAGCTGCCACGGGATCAGGTGCCACAGGACGAGGGTGCGCACTCCGGCCCCGGCGGCGGCCCGGCCCGCGTCCTCGGCGCTGGTGTGGGCCTGCGCGCTCGGCGGCGCCGACGCCCTCGCCGACGTCGTCCCTGGACAGCCCTTGGTGGCGGTGAGGCTGATCAGGCCGATGGCCAGGAGGTACAGGGTGATGCTCATCGAGGTACCGGTGGCCAATCAGGATGCGTTCAGGTATGCGGTGGCAGGTTCGGGTTTCATGACCTACGAGACATCTGAAACCTCCGTGCCCCCGGCGGCCGACGGACCCGCCTCTCGGTCGCGTCACCGACTGCGCTGGAACAAGGTGCCCGAAGTCACCGTCTACTTCTGGGTCATCAAGGTACTGTGCACGACGGTCGGTGAGACCGCGGCGGACCTGCTGAACGAGAAGGCCGGGCTCGGTCTGAGCGGTGTATCGACACTGATGAGCGCACTGCTGGCCGTGGTGCTGGTGGTGCAGTTCCGCACCAGCGGCTACCGCGCGGGCGTGTACTGGACGGCCGTCGCCCTGATCAGCGTCGTCGGCACACTGATCAGCGACAACCTCACCGACAACATGGGTGTGCCGCTGGAGACGAGCACGACGGTGTTCGCGATCGTCCTGGCGGTGGTGTTCGTCGTCTGGTACCGGCGGGAGCGGACACTGTCCATCCACAGCGTCGACTCCACCAGCCGTGAATCCTTCTACTGGCTGGCGGTGCTGTTCACCTTCGCCCTGGGAACCGCGGCCGGTGACCTGGTCTCCGAGCGGATGAACCTCGGGTACTGGCTGTCCGCGGTGCTGTTCGCCCTGGCCATCGCCGCCGTCGGGGTCGCTCACTTCGCGCTCGGTCTCGACGCGGTGTGGAGCTTCTGGATCGCCTACATCCTCACCCGCCCGCTCGGCGCATCCGTCGGTGACTACCTCTCCCAGCCGACCGGCGACGGCGGCCCCGGTCTGGGCACGGTCGTGACCAGTGTCCTGTTCCTGGCGGTCATTCTCGGCCTGGTGGTGTTCCTGTCGGTGACGCGCAAGGACGTCACCCAACCGGAGCAAGCCGCCCGGCAGCCGGTCTGAGCTCCGGCAGGCGTTCAGGACGCGTTTCAGGCCGCGGCAGGCAGGGCCGCGACACCGCCGCCGTCCGCGAGCGGCCCATCCCCTGGGGCGCTCGGCCCCTTCGGCGCGGGCGCCGTTACCCCCGATCAGACGGGAGCACATGACGTTGGGGAAGCCAGAAGTCCTCACCGACCTCGACGTCGCGAGTACGAGCACGTCGGTGATGAAGAAGCTGCCCGAGGTCACCCATACTGCGTAGATCACTCTCAGGTCTCCTCGTCGCCGTCCAGCAGCGCGCGGAGTATCCCTTCGTCCTCGGGACTGAGGTCGGAGACGAATCGGGCCAGGATGCCGCCGCGGTCTTCGCCGCGTTCGAGCTCGGCGTGCATGCGGCGGGCATGGAGGCCGGAGCTGGCGGCGATGGGGGTGTAGGCGTATCCGCGTCCCTGGCGGGCGCGGTCGACCATCCCCTTTATCGTGGAGCCGGGTCAGGATGGTCGTCACTGTCGTGCGTGCCAAGTCCGCGTCGAGGGTTTCCCGGACCTCTCCGGGAGTGAGGGGCCGACCCGCGGCCCACAGCGCCGCCAGGACGCCGGCTTCCAGCTCACCGGCCGGTCGGCGGTCGCCGTGCTGCTCAGTCATGGCGTTCATTTTCGCAGACGGCCGTCTACAGCCGCGTAGTCCGACTACAGGCCCGGTAGCCGATCAGGGTGCCGCGGAAGCCGGCGCGAATGTCAGGTGGCATGCGCCGCGGGACGGAACAGACGATGCCGAGCGATGAGCTCGACGGTCACGGCAACGGCAATGGCCTGCACCGCCATCAGGGCGATCAGGACAAACAGCTGAACGGCCCCGGCCATAAGCGGACTCGCCCCGCCCAGGAGCATGCCCACAAACGCCCCGGGAAGCGTCACCAGCCCGACCGTGCGCGTCTGGTCCAGCCCCGGCAGCAACGCGTCGGACGCGACCGGCCGTGCGATCTCCATCCGCGCATCCCGCTCGAGGAAACCCAGAGCCATCGCCGCCTCGACCTCACCGCGCCGAAGTTCCAGCTCGTCGAGGGCGCGTCGGCCCGCGAGCACCGTTACCGTCAGGGCGCCGCCGATGAGGATGCCGCTGATGGGGATGAGCGCAAGGCCCTTCACGGGAACCAGTCCCGTCAGCAGCAGCGCGGCCACCGTGGGGACGACACCGGCGGCGATCGGTGCGGCGGTCAGCCACCAGGTGCGGTTGGTGGTCAGCCGTCGGCCCGCCGTGCGCACGGCGACGCTGAACATCACGACCAGGAACGCCGCCAGACCGGCCAAGCTGGTGACCGCCCAGGTGATGACCAGGGACACAGCGGCGAGCTGCGCTACCGCGCGCATACCCGCGATTACGATCTCCCGCGGACGGTTGACGGAGGGATCGGGGGACAGACGAAACCAGTAGGCGACCCCCGCGGCCACGGCCAGCAGCACTGTCAACAGCACGCCGAGGGTGAGGTTGACCGGCAGTAGGGATCTCGCGCTCAGCGTCACCTGCCTCACCGTAAATGCCGCTGGCAGCGCACGACAGCCCGTCACGCGTTCCGCATGCTCCCGCGACCACCCGGTATGGCCAACTCAGTCCGACGAGCTGTCCTCCGCGCGGCGAGCCGTCGGACGCGGTCGACGCGGCTGCCACGCTAGGTTATCGGTCGACCACTAATGTAGGGGGCCCATGCCTGCCGCCGGGACCAGCGCGAAGAGCGACGAGCGACGCCGGTCCATCGTGGCCGCCGCGATCGACCGCTTCGCGCAAAAGGGTTTCTACGGCACGACGACGCACGAGATCGCCAAGCAGGTCGGCATCTCCCAGCCGTATCTCTATCGCCTGTACCCGAACAAGCAAGCGCTGTTCGCCGCGGCGGTCGACCATGTGTCCGTATGCACGCGAACTGCGCCGCCGGCGAGCCGCTGGTAGGTCAGGCCGTGCGGCGGTGCTACGCCAAGCAGGTGGACACCGTTCGGCGACTGCTGGGCGACGACGAGGCCATGCGGCGCTGGTTCGGCGCCGGAATGCTCGACAACGTGGTCGCCGTGCTGGGTCTGGCCGACATCGATGAGCCGTGGGCGCGGGTCCTCACCGCTCGATGACCGGCAGCGTGGATGCCCAGTCGGTGAGGAGCTTCGCGTACCGCGGCGGGTCGAACTCGTGCATCATGTGCGGCGCGTCCGGCGCCGAGTGGTAGTCGGCCTTCACCCCGGCCGACTCCATCAGTTTGACGGCGTACGCGGCCTGTTCGTCGGACAGCGCTCCGAGCAGTTCTCCCGTGTCCGGGTCGATGGACCGGGTGTGGTGGGTGACCAGCACGGGCGTCTTGACCTGCCGGAGCATACGATCGTGCGGACAGTTGAGGGCGACGGTCCCCTCGTGGAACGCCCGCGCCCACTCGGGGTCGTACTCCTTGAGGTTCTGCGGCGGTTCCTCGTGCCTCCCGTAAAGCCGCGTGAAGGTCCGCATCATCTTGGACGGGGACTTCTTGACGGCCTCGATATGGCCGGGCCAGTCGTTGACGCACCATTGGTCGCCGAGGTAGGTGCTGTACAACTGGAACATCGGCGCGGCGGCCTGGCGGATTGAGTGCCCGATGACCGGGTCCGGCTCGGAGGCGAACAACGGCGCGTCCTCGAGGAGCGCGCCCCGGATCTGGCCGGGCATGGCGTACGCCGACAGCCACGCGGCCAGGACGCCGCCCGAGGAGTTGCCCGCGACGATGACCGGGCGCTTGACGACCAGGGCGATGAACCGGACCAGGTCGTTGCCGAAATTGTCGAGGCTGTACCGCTTGGGCGTCCATGTGCTGCGCCCCTGGCCGCGCAGGTCGACGGCGTATACGTGGAAGTCCCGGGACAGGAGGCTCATCGCCTCCTCGTACCCCCACCACGACCCGGTCTGCTCGGGGACCAGGAGCAGCGCCGGCTTGTCCGGCGCCCCGGCCTCGGCGTAGTTCATGCTCACCTCACCGAGGTCGACCTGCCGCTCGGGGTACGCGTGCGGGACGAAGACGTCACGGGACGCGGGGTTGCTCGCCATTGCTCCTCTTTCGTGCATGCGGGCGGGTTCCGTGGCCCAGCACTGGGCCAGTGCCACGCAGTAGGTGATCAGGCCGCTAGGATCCATCCCGTGACCGCCGCCATGCACTGCCCGTTTCGATGAGTGGTACGGCGGATCACACTCGGCGCTCGGGACGCCCCGCGCATGGGGAGCCGATTCTGGAGCGGGCGTTCAAGGTCCTGGGCGCGTTCGCCAACGCGGGAGAGAGCCTGCCGCTCAAGACGCTCGCGTCCCGCGCCGGCCTCCCCAAGAGCACCACCTCGAGGATCGCCGCGCAGTTGGTCGGCGTAGGGGCTCTCGAACGTCTGGAGAACGGTGAGTTCGTCGTGGGGCTGCAGATGCTGGAGATCGCGACGCTCGCTCCCCGCGGCCACGGCCTGCGTGCCGCCGCGCTGCCGTTGATGGAGGATCTGCACCGCGTGACGCGTCAGCACATCCTCCTCGCCGTTCGTGACGGCCATGAGGCGGTGCTCGTGGAGCGCCTGTCGGCGCACGGAGCGGCCGCCGTGAAGTACCGCGTAGGCGGACGGCTTCCGCTGGACACCACGGGAATCGGCATTGCCCTGCTGGCCTACGCGACGGAACAGGTGCGCGAGGACGTGCTCGCCAAGGCCGCGTCCCCGGACCGGGTACGCCAGTTGATGGCCATGACCCGGTCCGAGGGCGTATGCGCGGCGGCCGTACCCAATCCGGTGGACGACGGTCCGGCCACGATGTCGACGGTCGCCGCGCCCATCCTCGACAGTGCCGGCGCGGCGCTGGGTGCGGTCTCGCTGGTCGCGCCGGACGACGCGGGCACTCAGGTCGCCTCTCGAATCGCACTGCGTACGGCAAGTCTGGCGATCTCGCGAGCGCTCGAGACCACAGCCGCGTCAGCACGGCAGGCGACAACTGACCGGCGATATGCCGATTAGGCGGCCGCCTTACGGTGTGTAGACGGCGTCACTTCCGTACAGTTCCCTGGTGAACGCGGAGACATCGGCGCCGCGATTGGCGCCGTCGAGGTTGTACGTCAGATAGACGCCGTACCCCTCGCTGACGGTGCGGCGGGCGAGGCTGGCGACCGTGCTCTGCGAGGTCCGGCCTATCTCGACAGCCGCCGGCGACAGCTTCGACTTGGGCAGTGCCACGCGGGGAACCTGCCAGCTGCCGTAGTACGGGTTCCAGGCGTAGTCGAACTTGGACGAGATGTCGACGCCGCCGTAGGAGAGGCGCGACGCGGCCGGGCCGATGTTGTAGAGGCTGATGATCTTGTCCGGCATGTTCGCGCGCAGCGCCGTCACCAGGTGCACGAACGAGCTGTCGTTGGGCTGGCCCGTGCCGTTGTTGCCGTACTCCGCGTACTCGTCGTCGAAGTCGATGCCGTCGAGGCCGTACTTGGCCACGGTGTCCGACAGCGTTTTCGCGAACGCCGAAGCCGCCTGCTGGGAAGGGAAGTTGGCGAAGCCCGCGCCCTGATGGTTGCCGAGCACCGAGAGGACGACCTTGATGCCCTTCTGCTGCAACGGCCGTATCTCCGTGGCGGCCTTGTCGAGTACGCGCTGCACATTCTCGTTGAAGTGCAGATACGCCGCCTTCGTACCCGTGTCGTAGTTGATGTTCGCCGCGAAGACCACGGCGACGTCGAAGACGTTGCCGCCGCCGTTGGCGAGGGTGTACTTGCCGACGTTGCGCATGCTGTTGTTGTTCACCTCGACGTACGCCACCGAGGTCGGCCCCTGTTTCGCGGGAGCGGGAGCGGGGGCGGGGGCGGCTGCCGCGCCGGTCGTGGCGGTCGCGGCGGTTCCGCCGAAGGCGAGGGCCGCGACCGCCGAGAGCGTGAACACGGCCGTCCGTAATCTGCTCCGTACCAGTGTGAACATCGTTGACCGGTCTCCCCTTCGTATGGGTCGGCGCCCGACCTGTTCGAAAGCGCCGAGTGAGCTCTGCAAGTCTTCCGCTCCCGTGGCCGGATCCCGAGAATCGCGTGCGAACTCTTCACGACTCCCACGCACCTCACGCCGCACCCCGGCGCCTGGGCAACGCACGGCACACGCGACGGTCAGGAGCGCGCGCGGCGGAAGCGGATCGCGGTGCCTCCACCGGCGACGAGTTTCAGCCGCAGTACGGTGGACGCTCGTACCGTCTCGGTCCGGACGTCGATCGGCAGTGGATTGTCGTGCCAGCTGGCGTCCGCGGCGTCGCCGTAGATCTCGGCTCTGTACCGGCCCCGTCCCAGGAACCTCAGCGGCAGCCTCAGCGTCCGGTCGTGCTCATCGGTGATGGCGCCGAGATACCAGGTGTCGCCCTTGCGGCGGGCGACCACCGTGTAGTCGCCGATCACGCAGTCCAGGAAGCGGGTCTCGTCCCAGCTGGCCGGCATGTCCTTGAGGTAGGCGAATCCAGGGTGGGAGTGGTAGTTCTCCGGGGTGTCGGCCAGCATCTGCAGCGGGCTGAAGAACACCGAGTACAGCGCGAGCTGTGTGGCCGAGGTCGTCTGTACGCGGGTGCCGAGTCCGGCCGGGTCCCAGGTCACGTTGAGTACGCCCGGGGTGTAGTCGGCCGGCCCGCCCATGAACCTGGTGAAGGGGAGGATCGTGGCCTGCTCCGGCGGGTTGCCGAGCCGGCCCATGTAGTGGTGCTGCTCCATGCCGGCGACGCCCTCGCCGGTCATCATGTTCGGGTAGGTGCGCGCCAGCCCGGTCGGCTTGATTGCCTCATGCGCGATGATCATGATCTGGTGGCGGGCCGCCGTCTCGACGACACGCTGGTAGTGACGCACCGCTTCCTGGTCGAAGTGGCTGCGGTTCACCCCGCCCAGCACGAACTTGGTGGCGTAGCCGGTCTTGACCGAGTGGATGCCCAGTTCCGCGTATCGCGCGAAGATGGTTTCCAGATGCCGCTCGTAGTAGTCGACGAAGCCACGGGTCTCGTTGTGCGCGGTGAACCCGACCCCGTTGGCCCGTGCGTAACGCAGCACCTCGGCCAGGTCGAAGTCGGCCCGCGGCGTGAGGAAGTCCTGGCCGGCCCAGTCGCCGCCGGCGTTGGTGTTCCAGCCCTCGGCGAGTACGGAGCTCGCGCCGGCCTCCCTGGCGAGGTCGATATAGCGTTTGACCCGCTCGGTCGTGGCGCCGTGACGCGGTCCCTCGGTCCAGGTCGTGTGCCGCCGCTGCAGTTCCCACCAGACACCGACGTACGTACCGGGTGAGATCCACGACGTGTCCGTGAGCGCGCATGGCTCGTTGAGGTTCTCGATCAGATGCGATTCGGCGAGATCGCCGGGCCGGCCGCCGATGACCAGCGTGCGCCATGGGGTGGAGAATTCGCCTCTCAGGTGGGCCTTCGCGCCGTCGGGAAGGCTGATCAGCTCGCTGGTGAAGGTGCCGGGCCGGTTACCGTCGGCGGCGAGGGTCATGCTCGGATAGTCGATCAGCGCCGCCTCGTGCACCACGATGTACTCACCGCCCTGGGTGGCCAGCGACAGCGGGGTCTGGGCGGTTTTCACGTCCGCCAGCGGGGCCCGCCGGTAGTGCCGTTCATCGGCGTTCCAGTCCGTACCCGCCGCCAGCGACCAACTCGTCGCGGTCGGCGGCAAGGAGAACTCGGTCCTCTCGGCGGTCACGGTGTAGTGGTCGAGCCCGGCTTGGGCCGGCAGGCGGTAGCGGAAGCCGACGCCGTCGTCGAAGACCCGGACGATCAGGTCCAGCCGTAGCCCGGTCGCCGGTTGCACGGTCCGCAGTACGCACTCCCGTGCATGGTTGCGGACGAGCGCGTCGGGCCCCCATACCGGCCGCCATTTCTCGTCCACGGTTCCGCGCCGCACGGATTCCAGCACCAGTCCGCCGGTGAGCGAGGGCCGGTCGGCCAGGTCGAGTCCCAGCCCGGAGGAGGACACCAGGACCCTTCCGTCTCGTGCGACTTGGTAGCGCAGCCGTCCGTCCGTCACCCGCACGGTCATCCGCAGCCGGCCGTTCGGCGAGGCGATCGTGACGTGGCCGGGCGGCACGGTGGAGGCGGTGGCGGGTGCGGCGGACGCGGTGGCGGGTGCGGCGGAGGCGGTGGCGGGTGCGGCGAGCGCCCCGGTGAGTACCGCGCCGGCGGTGGCGCCGACGACGGCACGGCGGCTGGGGACATTGGCCATGTCACGCTCCATCAAGGGTGGTTGGCGGCAGACCTGGACGGTGCCCCCGCTCCGGAGCCGGCCGGTCGGGCGTGGGACGAGCCGTGGGCGTTGTCACGTTGTTGCAACGTTGTAACAAGCGCTTTCTACGGACGTCAACCCTTCGGCGGACAGCAGCGACTCGCGCAGAGGCGCCGAGACCCACACCACGACCACCCCGACCGGCACCACAGCCGGCTGTGCAGAAGTCGCCCTGAAATCGCCCCTCGTGCGACCCGGCGCCGGCAGCCCGGAGAACGCCCGTCATCACAGGTCACACGGCATGTCTCCGCCCTCAAACCCCCCGCAGGCAGTCACCGCTCGGTGGATCCGGCTTCAAACTTTGAGCACATATTGCACACAACTCTTCTTCAGACGGGCCCCGGTGTTCTAGATTGACCCGTGCTTCATTTGTTTGGACACGAGCGACAAATAATGATCTACAGGTCCGGCGCTACGGGCAGCCAGCAGGCGTGTCCCCGGCGCCGGACGTGGGGTTGATCAATTCTCGGAGCCCGGGAAGGGCCTTGGGTGTGGGGAGCACCCGAGGTTTCGACGGGTTCCGCGCACCTCGAAAGTCTGGCAGGACATGCGAGTCCGCTCCCATGTGCGTGGAGTGTCCAAGTAGCGCTGCAATATCCGGGATGTCATCCGCCGGGGGGCGGGGAGCTCCCGAGGGGAGGAACAGCGCGGCGCGGGAGGCGGGGGCCTCCCGAGGGGAGGACAGTGCGGGGGGCGGGGGCCTCCCGGGGGGAGGAACAGTGTTAGGCGAACACGTCGAACCACTGGGGACCTGGGGGGTTCCGTGCGGCGAGGGGGATTAGCCAGCCCGTTTCCGTCAGAGCGCGGGCATCTGGCGAACAGGGCAATCGGTCGGCCCGCGCACGACTGGGAGCAGCGGTACCGCCGTACCGTGATCACCAGCGATACCGTGGCCACCGCCTGCGTGGTGGCGGCCATCGGCAACTTCTTCGGGGCCCGGGACGCGGCCAACTGGCACGAGAAATGGGGAATTCTCGCATTCGGCACCGAACTGCTGGTGCTGGGAACTCTTGCGGTGAGCCGGTCATGGGCTCCGGCCGTGCTCGGCCAGGGTGCCGAGGAATTCCGTCGGCTCGGACGCTCACTGTTCACGGCGACCGTCGTCCTGGCGCTCGGCGGGATCGCCCTGACCTCGCGCAACATCAAGCTCTGGATCTTCGTCGCGATCCCCGCGATCGCGCTCATCACCATGACCGCGCGCTATGTGCTCCGCCTCTGGCTGCACAAACAGCGCAAGGAAGGACGGTGTCTGAGACCGGTGCTCGCTGCCGGGAGCCCGGCCACCGTGCGCGACCTGATCACCCGGACCCGCAAGTTCCCGCACCTCGGCTGGCGGGTGGAGGCGGTGTGCACGACGGACGGTCGTGGGCTCGACGGCGACCGAGTGGACGGAGTGCCGGTCGTCGGCGGGCTGGGGGACGTCGCCAAGCACGTCCGTCACGACGGCTACCGTGTCGTCGCGGTCACACCGGACCCGCACTGGTCACCGGACCGGCTGCAGCGGCTGGCCTGGAACCTCGAGGGCAGCGATGCCGAGATGGTCGTGGCCCCCGTGCTGATGGAGGTGGCCGGCCCGCGGCTGCACGTCGACGCGGTGCTCGGGATCCCGCTGCTGCGGGTCAGTATGCCGGCCTTCACCGGGGGCCGCCGGGCGATCAAAGGGGTCGTCGACCGGGTGGGCGCGGCGGTCCTGCTGGTGCTGTTCGCGCCGCTGATGGTGCTCGTCGGGCTGCTTGTGCTGGTGGACAGTCGGGGTGGGGCGTTCTACCGCCAGCGCAGGGTGGGCAAGGACGGCCGCGAGTTCACCATTGTCAAGTTCCGCACCATGGTCACCGGGGCCCACGGGGCACGTGCGGAGCTGGCCGACCGCAACGAGGGCGCGGGCCTGCTGTTCAAACTCCGCCGGGATCCGCGGGTGACCCGGGTGGGAGCAGTGCTGCGCCGGTACTCGCTCGACGAGCTCCCGCAGCTCTTCAACGTGCTCACCGGATCGATGTCGCTCGTCGGACCGCGGCCTCCGCTACCGGAGGAGTCCGCGGCGTACGGCCCGGACATCCGGCGGCGGCTGCTGGTCAAGCCCGGGCTCACCGGTCTGTGGCAGATCAGCGGACGCAGCGACCTGCCGTGGGAGGAGGCGGTCCGCCTCGACCTGCGGTACGTGGAGGACTGGTCGCTCGCCCTGGACACGGTGATCTTGTGGAAGACGCTGCGTGCGGTGCTCCACGGGCAGGGGGCCTACTGATGCGCGGGGGTCGTCCGACCGGCGCGCGGACCGCAGGCCGCAGGGGCCTGCCTGGGGGGAGAGACGGGTCATGAGAGTCAGCGTTTTCGGGCTCGGCTACGTGGGCTGCGTGTCGGCCGCGTGCCTGGCGAGCCTGGGTCACGAGGTCATCGGGGTGGACGTCAACCAGGTGAAGGTCGACCTGGTCAACGACGGCAAGGCCCCGGTGGTCGAGGAGCGGATCGGCGAGCTCATCGCCGAGGTCGTGCGGACCGGGGCGTTACGCGCCACCGGCGACGTCCGCGAGGCGATCAAGAACAGCGAGGTGTCGCTGGTCTGCGTGGGCACGCCGTCGGAGCCCAACGGCAGCCTGTGCACCACGTATCTGGAGCGGGTCACCGAGCAGATCGGCGCCGCGCTGGCCGAGGGGGCCAAACAGGGAGGCCGGCAGACCATCGTGTTCCGCAGCACCATGCTCCCGGGCACCTGCCTGAACCTGCTGGTGCCGATCCTGGAGAAGAACGTCGGCGGCACGGCCGGGGTGGACTTCGGGGTCGCGGTCAACCCGGAGTTCCTGCGCGAGGGCACCAGCGTGCGGGACTTCTTCGACCCGCCCAAGACCGTCATCGGCGAGCTCGACCCGGCGAGCGGCGACGCGGTGATGGCGCTGTACGACGGCCTGCCCGGCGAGGTGTTCCGGGTGCCGGTCCCGACGGCCGAGGCGATCAAATACGCGGACAACGCGTTCCACGGCCTCAAGATCGGCTTCGCGAACGAGCTGGGCGCGGTGTGCCAGGCGCTCGGGGTGGACTCGCACCAGGTGATGGACGTGTTCCTGGCCGACCGCAAGCTGAACATCAGCCCCGCCTACTTGCGGCCCGGCTTCGCCTTCGGTGGCTCCTGCCTGCCCAAGGACCTGCGCAGCCTGGTCCACGCGGCGCAGCGGGCCGACGTCTCGGTGCCCATCCTCGCCCATGTACTGCCCTCCAACTCCGAACATCTGCAACGCGCGGTGGACCTGGTCGAGCGCACCGGCAAGCGCCGGATAGGCATGTTCGGGCTGTCCTTCAAACCCGGCACCGACGACCTCCGCGAGAGCCCGCTCGTCGAGCTGGCGGAGCGGCTCTTCGGCAAGGGTTACGACCTGCGGATCTACGACGCCAATGTGAACCTCTCCCGGCTGATCGGCGCGAACCGCGAGTACATCGAGAACCGGCTGCCGCACCTCGCGCAGCTGCTCACGGACTCCGTCGGCAAGGTGCTCGAGCACGCCGAGGTGTGCCTGGTCGGGACCAGGGATCCGGCCGTGCTGTCGGCGCTGCCCCAGGGCGACGGCCCGGTACTTGTCGACCTCATCCGCCTTCCCGACGCCGAGGCGCGCCGGGCCGAACCGGGGTACATGGGCCTTGCTTGGTAATGCGATCAGCGGTGACGGGACGGGCCGGCGCGCGCTGATCCTGGTGGAGAACCTGTCGGTGCCGTTCGACCGGCGGGTGTGGCAGGAGTGCACGACGCTGCGCGACGCGGGCTGGGAGGTGCACGTCATCTGCCCCCGGGGGAGCAAGCGGGACACGGAGCCGGAGGCGGTGATCGACGGGGTGCGGATCCACCGCTACCCGTTGCGCGCGGCCACCGGCGGACCGGCCGGCTATCTGCGGGAGTACGGATCGGCGCTGTGGCACACGGCCCGGCTGGCCCGCAAGGTCGGCCCGGTCGACGTGGTCCACGCCTGCAACCCGCCCGACCTGCTGTTCCTGCCGGCGCTGTGGCTGAAGCGGCGCGGCGCGCGGTTCGTCTTCGACCAGCACGACCTGGTACCCGAGCTGTATCTCTCCCGGTTCGACCGCGGTGAGGATCTGCTCTACCGCGCCGTGTGCGCGCTGGAACGGCGGACCTACCGGGCCGCGGACATCGTGCTCGCCACGAACGAGAGCTACCGGGACGTCGCACTGCGCCGTGGCGGCCGGCGGCCGGAGGACGTGTTCGTGGTGCGCAGCGCGCCCGCGATCGAGCGGTTCCAACCGGTGCCGCCCGAACCGGAGTTGAAGCACGGCAAGCCCCATCTGCTGTGCTACCTCGGCGTCATGGGCCCCCAGGACGGCGTCGACTACGCCCTGCGGGCCCTCGCGAAGCTGCGCGACGAGATCGGGCGGACCGACTGGTATGCGGTGTTCGTCGGCGCCGGCGACGCCTTCGACGCGATGGTGGAGCTGTCCCGGCGGCTCGGGCTCTCCGAGCAGGTGCGGTTCACCGGACGCGTCCCGGACGCCGACCTGGTGCGCTACCTGTCCACCGCGGACGTGTGCCTCTCCCCCGACCCGCGCAATCCGCTCAACGACGTGTCGACCATGAACAAGGTCCTGGAGTACATGGCGATGGGCCGGCCGATCGTCTCGTTCGACCTGAAGGAGGCGCGCGTCTCCGCCGGTGACGCCGCCGTCTACGCGCCCGCCAACGACGAGGCCGAATTCGCGGGGCTCATCGCTCTGCTCCTCGACGATCCGGAGAAGCGGGCCCAGATGGGCAAGCTCGGCCAGGAGCGGATCGGCGGGCCGCTCTCCTGGCGGAACTCGCAAGCGTCGCTGCTCGCCGCCTATGCCGCTGCCTGCCGTGACCACGCTCCGGTGTCGGCGGGCGGCCCGGACCGGGCGCGGAGGAGGCCGCGCCGTTGAACGATGACACGATACGCCTGGTCACGATCGGGCGGATTATCCGTCGGCGCTGGCGGCTTCTCACCGTCCTCGCCGTGGTGGGGGCGCTCGTCGGCTACGGCACCTCTCTGCTGTTTCCGCCGCGCTACACGACGTCGGCGTCGGTACTGCTGCCGGGGGCGTGGGAGGAGCGCGAGCTGCTGACCCAGGCGGAGATCGCGACCAGTTCGGTGGTGGTCGACCGCGCGGCCGCCACGCTCGGCTGGGCCGGGGTCAGCGGCAGCGAGCTGCGGGACCGGGTGAGCGCCAAGGCCGCCGACGGGAACATCATCAAGATCTCGGGTACGGCCGACACCCCGGAGCGCGCGCAGCACCTCTCCGACCAGGTGGCCCAGCAGTTCGTCGCCTTCGCCGCGCGGCTCGCGGGCGATGACACCGAGTCCGCGGCGTCGACCGGGCCCGAGGCACTGCGGAAGTTGGTGGTGCAGACCAGCCGCCGCATCACCGAGCTGGCCGATGCGGCCGATCCGGGGCAGACCGTGGAGAGCGTGCAGGGCCGCACCGAGCTCGAGAAGCTGCGCATCGGGCTGCAGGAGGCCGTGAAAAAGCTGGACGAGGCCGACCCGGTGACCAACAAGTCCAACATGGTCGTCATGGGGCAGGCGGCCCGGCCGGCCGGCGAGGCACCGCCGACGAGGACGCAGCTCATCGTCGCCGGAGCGCTGCTGTTCTTCCTGCTCGCGGTCATCGGCCATCTCACCGCCGCGCGGATGAGTCGCCGGCTGCGCACCGAACCGGAGATCGCCGCGGCGCTGGGCTCGGCGCTGCTGGGTACCGTCGACGTACCCGGTGAACGGCCCGCACACCGGCCGGAAGGCAGCGGCCCGCGGGCCCGGTTCCGTCGGCTGCTCGGCCTCGACATCCGGTGGGACATACCGACGCCGCGGGCGTCCGGCGACGAGGCCGGCAGGCTGATCCGCTACCGGCGGGTGTGCGCCCGCCTCCGGGACCGGCTGCCGGCCCCCCGGCGGCTGCTGGTGGTCGTACCCGAAGGCGACGAGATCGCCCGCCGGGCCGCCGAGCAGCTCGTCGCCGAGTCCAAGGGCGATCCTTCCCCAACCTCTTCGGGCAGCGGATACCCCGTGCTGCGGGTGGTGGAAGTTTCGGTGTCCCAGCCGCTGGTGCCGGACCGCGGCACCGAGTCCGGTGCCCTGGTCGTGCTCAGCGCGGGCAGCTGGACGGCGGCGGAGCTCGCCGGCATCGCCGAGGCGTGTGCGGACGGCAAGCACGAGGTCGTCGGCATCGTCGTCGCCGGCGCGGTCCGGGCCCGTCCGAAGCGGTCCGCCGGCCACCCTCCGGATGACGCCGCTCCGGCGCTCGCGGTTCGCGGCCACGCGGCGGGAGGTGCGGGGTGACGACGAGCACGACTTCGGAGTCGTCGGCAGCCGCTCCGCTGTTCGATCTGCAGGCGCTGGTGGTGGCGGTGCGCAGGCGCCGCCGCCTCTGGGGCTCCATGGCTCTGCTGGGGCTGCTGGTCGGCGCGGCGATGGCGGTCCTGATGCCGCCACCGCCGACCGCGGTGACCAAAGTGCTGGTCGCGCATCAGGAGGACCAGCCGAACGACACCGGAACGCTGATCCGCACCGATGTCGCGCTGCTGGGGACCTCGCGGATCGCCGACAAGGCCCTGCGGTCCCTCAAGTCCCCGGAAAAACCGGAAGACTTCATGCGGGACTACCGGGGTACCGGCTTGACCAACAACCTGCTGCAGATCGATGTGACAGGTGCCAGCGACGCGGAAGCGGTGGCCCGGGCCAAGGCGCTGGCCGACGCGTTCGTCGCGGACCATGTGAGGCGGATGCGGGAGACCGCGAAAGCCGAGTCCAAGGCCCTGCTCGACCAGCGTGACCGCGTACGGGACGAACTCACCAAGGTCAACAAGGCGATCGGAGACCGATCGCCGGGCAGCGACCCGGAAGCGTCGGCGAACACCGAGTCGCTCTTCGCCCGCCGGGCCGAGCTCAACTCGCGGATCGCCGATTTCGACCAGCGCGCCGCGGAGGCCCGCACCGGTACGCCCCGGATCATCGCCGGCACGCAGATCGTGGACGCCCCTCGCGTGGTGCGGCAGTCCCTGCCCAGGGCCGCCGCCACCAACGCCGCGATCGGGCTCGTCCTCGGGCTCGCCCTCGGGCTCGCGGTGGCCGCGGTCGGCACGGTGGTGGCGGACCGCCCGGTGCTGCGCCGGGAGATCGCGGCGAACCTGGGTGCCTCGGTCATCGCGGAGCTGCCCCGCCGGTCGGGGAAACCGTGGCAGCGCCGACGGACCCGTGCGGCGCGTGAACGCCTCACCACGACCCTTTCCCGCACCGTGCGCGGCTCCGCGGAACCGGTGTCGCTGCTGGAACTGGGCTGTGCGCGCAGCACGAGCGTGATCGCCCTGGACCTCGCCAGGGCACTGGGGGCAGAGGGGCAAGTGGTGATCGTCGATGGTCTGCCCGGCCCGCAGCTGGCGAGCCGCCGCCCGAAGCCAGGAGACCCGACCGTGGTCAGTGGCGAGCATGGCGCGGCCATGTCGCGTCAGGAGCGCCGGTTCGGCGTCGGCTCGGTCGCGCCCGGCACCGCGTGGACCGACCTCCAGTACCTCGGTACCCAGACCGTGCTCGTCGTGCGTGCCGGGCACGGCAGCGCCGCCTGGCTGCACACCGTGGCGCGGCAGCTCGCGGACCAGCGCATTCCGGTGATCGGGGTGGTGCTGATCGACCCCGATCCGCGTGACCGGACCGACGGCACGCTGTGGGACGGGCTGCACATCGCGCTGCGAGGCCAGAGCGAGCGGTTGGCCCGTCGAAACGAGATGGGCCAACTACGGACGGAGCGAGCGCCGATGTGGGCCGCGCGAGTCCCGGACAGCGACCAGGAGGCACGGTAGGACATGTGCGGCATCGCAGGCACGTACCGATGGCCGGACGGGAAGGTCGTGACCGACCGGCTCACCGATACCCTCGCCCACCGCGGTCCGGACGGGACGGGCCGGTACAGCCACCCCGTCGGCGACGGCGAAGTGCACCTCGGGCACCGCCGGCTCGCCATCATCGACCTGTCCGGGACCGGCGCCCAGCCGATGGTCTCGGGCGGCCTCGTCCTGACGTACAACGGCGAGCTGTACAACGCGCCCGAGCTGCGCGCCGAACTGGCGGCCGCCGGGGTCCGCTTCCGCGGCACCTCCGACACCGAGGTGCTGCTGGAGGCCTGGCGTCGCTGGGGCACGGGCTGCCTGCCCCGGCTGCGCGGCATGTTCGCGTTCGGGATCTTCGACGAGCGAACCGGTGACCTGGTGCTCGCCCGCGACCAGCTCGGCATCAAGCCGCTGTTCCTGCTCCGGCGCGGCGGGGGCCTGGTGTTCGCCTCCGAGCTCAAGGCGCTCGCCGCCGTGACCGGCGGGTCGCTGGAGGTGGACCATGCGGCGCTGGTGGCCTCGCTGCTGTACTACTGGGTGCCGGATTCGCGCTGCGCGTTCCGCGAAGCGGAGAAGCTGCCGCCCGGGAGCTGGCTGAGGTGCCGACCCGACGGCCGGGTGGAGCGCGGCCGGTTCTGGAACCTGAAGGACGTCGCCGCCGAGGGCCGGGAGCGGGCCCAAAGCGGCGAGCAGCCGGACCTTGCCGCCATCGTCGAGGAGTCGACTCGGCAGCATCTGCTCTCCGACGTGCCCGTGGCGACCTTCCTCTCCGGCGGTCTTGACTCCAGCTATCTGACCGCGCTGGCGGCCCGCCACCAACCCGGGATCTCCGCGTACACGATCGGATTCCGCGCCGAGGACGCCAGGTTCGAGGCCATGCCGGACGACCTGCGCTACGCCCGCCAGGTCGCCGAGCGGTTCGGCGTCGACCTGCATGAGATCGAGATCGCTCCGAACGTGCTCGACCTGCTGCCGCAGATGACGTACCACCTGGACGAGCCGATCGGCGACCCCGCCGCGATCAACACGTTCCTGATCTGCTCGGCCGCCCGGGAGGCCGGGGTCAAGGTGATGCTCTCGGGGATGGGTGCCGACGAGCTGTTCGCCGGTTACCGCAAGCACCTGGCCAACCTGATCGCGCTGCGCTACCAGCGCGTCCCGCGGCCCCTGCGGCGCGGGGTGTCCAGGGCCGTGGACCGGCTGCCGGTGGCCACGGCGCGCCGGGGGTACCGGTCGGTGCGCTTCGCGAAGCGGTTCCTCTCCTTCGCCGATCTGCCGGAGGAGACCGCGTTCCGGCGCAGCTACACCATGTACGACCGGGACGAGCTGCTCGCGTTGATCGATCCGGACCTGGTCGGCACGGTCGAGGACGTGCTGACCGAGCATGCGGATGTCTACCAGGACAACGACCTCGACGACTTCGTCAACCGCATGTGCCTGGGCGACGCCCGGATGTTCCTGCCGGGCCTGAACCTCACGTACACGGACCGGTCGAGCATGGCCGCGTCGACCGAGGTGCGGGTGCCGTATGTGGACGTCGAGGTGGTCAAGGCCGCGTTCGCCGTGCCCGGTGACCGCAAGATCGTCGGACGGCAGGGGAAGGCCGTCCTCAAGGAGGCGGCCACCTCGATCCTGCCCCGGGAGATCGTGTACCGGCCCAAGGGCCTGTTCAGCGCCCCGTTGCGGGCCTGGATGAGCCGGGATCTGGCACCGCTGGTGCGCGAGGTGGTGGACGACGGCGTGCTCGTCCGTTCCGGGTTCCTGCGCCGCGACGCGCTGGCGCGGATGGTCGCCGAGGACGCCGCCGGGCAGCGGGACTTCTCCAAGCATCTGTGGCATGTGCTGACCCTCGAGTACTGGTACCGCGGCGCGACCTCCGGGTCCGGCCAGAACTCTCCCTTGACGGCGTAGAGACAAGAGGACTTCGGGTGAAACAGGTTGTGCAGAACTACAAGAGCGGCGAGCTGGCGCTGCTCGACGTGCCGGTGCCGGGGTGCAAGCCGGGGGGTGTGCTGGTCCGCAGCGCCTACTCGCTGATATCCACCGGGACCGAGCTCATGAAGGTGTCCGAGGCCGGCATGTCGATGCTGGGCAAGGCCCGCTCCCGGCCCGATCAGGTGGCCAAGGTCGTACAGAGCGTGGCCACCAACGGGGTGGGCGCCACCTACCGCAAGGTGATGGGCAAGCTGGACTCCTACACGCCGCTCGGCTACTCGCTGTGCGGGGTGGTCGAGCAGGTCGGCGCCGGGATCGACGATGTGAAGGTCGGCGACCTCGTGGCCTGCGCCGGCAACGAGCACGCGCTGCACGCCGAGCTGAACTGGGTGCCGAAGAACCTCTACGCCCGGGTGCCGGACGGCCTCGAGCCGCGGCACGCGGCCTTCGGCACCGTCGGGTCGATCGCGTTGCAGGGCGTCCGCCAGGGCGAGTCACGGCTCGGCGAAGTGGCGCTGGTCATCGGCCTCGGGCTGATCGGGCAGCTGGTGGTGCAGCTGCTCGCCGCCTCGGGAGTCCGCGTCGTCGGGGCCGACCCCGACCCGGTGCGCTGCGAGCTCGCCGAGCGCCTGGGCGCGGCGGCCTGCGGGGATCCCGCGTCCGCGGCCGTGGAAGCCGCCGTCGCCGAGCTCACCGGCGGTCACGGCGTGGACCAGGTGTATCTGGCCGCCGGTGGCGGCAGTAACCAGCCCGTCGAGCTGGCCGCCCGACTGAGCCGGGACCGCGGCCGGGTCGTCGACATCGGCAAGTGCCGCCTGGACCTGCCGTGGAACGCGTACTACGAGAAGGAGCTCGACGTCCGGTTCTCCCGCAGCTACGGCCCCGGGCGCTACGACCCGGAGTACGAGCTCGAGGGGCGGGACTACCCGATCGGCTACGTGCGCTGGACCGAGCGCCGCAACCTGGCGTGTTTCCTCGATCTCCTCGCCCGCGGCGGTGTCGACGTGGAGCCCCTGGTCTCCCACATCGCCGACTTCGACGACGCCGTCGAGACGTACCGGCGCCTGAAGGACGGCGACCTGAAGGCCGTGGCGGTGCTGTTCCGGTATCCCGGCCACCCCGACCACGCCGTGGAAACGGGGGCCCCGGCGGTGGCCGTGCCCGCGGTGCGACACGGCGGCGGAGTGTCCACTCCGGCCCGGTACGCCAATGCGTCGGTGCGGCTGGCGTTCGTCGGCGCGGGAAACTACGCGACGTCGATGCTGCTGCCGCATCTGGAACGGCGCGAGGGCGTCGAGTTGGCCACGGTCGTCACCACTACGGCGCTGTCCGCGGCCAACGCGAAGCGGAAGTTCGGCTTCGCCGAGGCGACCACCGATCTCGACGCCGTGCTCGGCGACCCGTCCATCGACGCGGTGTTCGTGGTCACCCGGCACAGCTCACACGCCGAACTGACCATGAGGGCGCTGCGGGCCGGCAAGGCGGTGTTCGTGGAGAAGCCCCTGGCCCTCACCGAGGACGAGCTGGCCGGCGTGCTCACGGCGGTGGAGGAATCCGGCAACGACCGGCTGCAGGTGGGCTTCAACCGCCGGTTCACGCCGCTGCTGCAGGAGGCCCGGAAGCGGTTCGGCGCCCGGACCGGTCCGGCGAGCCTCCGCTACCTGGTCAACGCGGGCCGGCTCGACCACGGCAGCTGGTACCTCCAACAGGGCACCGAGGGCTCGCGGTTCGCCGGCGAGGGCGGGCACTTCATCGACACGGCGAGCTGGCTGCTCGATACCGATCCGGTGTCGGTGTACGCGGTCGCCACGTCCGGCAACGAGGACCTGCAGATCGTGCTGCGCTACCCGGACGGGTCCACCGCCACCATCAGCTACGTCACCACCGGCTCGCCGGGCTTCCCCAAGGAGACGCTGGACCTGATCGCGGACGGCAAGGTGCTGCGGCTCGACGACTTCGTCCGTGCCTCGCTGTTTGTCGACAGGGGGGTCGGCCGCGACCGGTGGGTCAGTTCGCGGCTGCCCAAGGCCCGGGACAAGGGTCAGTCCGCCGAGCTGGCCGCGTTCATCAAGGCCGTGCGGACCGGCGGGCCGATGCCGGTGCCGCTGGAGTCGCTGGTCGCCACCACGGCGGCCACCCTCGCCGTGCAGGCCGGCCTGGCCGCCGGTGCGCCGGTGACGTTGGCGAGGGCGCGATGAACATGAGCGCGGGCTGGTACCTGCGGCGGCTGTCCCGGATGGGACCGCGGGAGGTCGGCGGCCGGGTGGGCGACGCGGTGCGCAGGCGGCGGTGGCGGTCGGCGCGGCCGGACTGCCCGGGCGTGACCGGCGCCCGGTTCACCGCGGTACTGCCCGCGGGGACGATCGCCGCGGTGCCACCGGACGCCGCTAAACGTCTCATCGCCGAGGCGGACCGGCTGATGGCCGGGCACGCCGAGTACTTCGGGGTGGACCGCGACGACCTGGCCGACCCGGACTGGTGGTACGACCCGAAGACCGGGCGCCGGGCCCCGTGGGGCTACGCCTTCGACGTGCCGTACCGCGACGAGGAGGCGGTCGGGGACATCAAGCAGATCTGGGAGCCGTCCCGGCATCAGTACCTCACCGTGCTCGCCGCCGCCTACGCGATCACCGGGAACGAGCGGTACGCCGAGCGAGTGGCCGAGCACCTGCGGTCGTGGTGGACGGCCAACGCACCGCTGCGCGGAGTGCACTGGACCAGCGGCATCGAGCTGGGGATCCGGCTGCTGTCCTGGGTGTGGATCCGCCGACTGCTCGACGGCTGGCCGGGCGTGGCCGGGCTGTTCGAGGGCAACCCGGTGGCGCTGAACCAGATCTGGCACCACCAGCGCTGGCTGGCCGCCTTCCCCAGCCGGGGGTCCTCGGCGAACAACCACGTCATCGCCGAGGCCGCCGGGCAGCTCGCCGCGGCCTGCGCCTTCGGCTGGTTCCCCTCCTCGGGGCGCTGGCGGGCCGACGCGCTGCGGTCGCTGGAGCGGCAGCTGCGAAGCAACACCTTCGGCTCCGGCCTCAACCGCGAGCTGGCCACCGAGTATCACGGACTGGTGCTGGAGCTCGGCCTGGCCGCGGTGGCCGAGGCGGATGCCGCCGGTGTGCCGGTCCCCGCGTCGATCCGGCTGGTGCTGCTGCGGATGACCGACGCGCTCGCGGCCATCGTGGACAGCCGGCTACGGCCGCCGCGCCAGGGGGACGCCGACGACGGGCACGGTCTGGTCGTGGACGGCGCGGGCACCGACCGCTGGGCCTCGCTGCTGGCCACCGGGGACGCCGTGTTCGGCCGGCTCCCCTGGTGGCCGGTGGTGACCGGCACCGATGTGCGCACCCCACTGCTGGCCGCGCTCATCCGGCCGTACGCGAAGGACGGCACCGCACCGGCCGCGCCCCGCCCGGCGAGCCGCCCGGCGCACTTCGCCGACGCGGGGATGACCATCCTGCGCGGACCCGGAGAGATCTGGTGCCGCTGCGACGGTGGTCCGCACGGCTTCCTGTCCATCGCCGCGCATGCTCACGCGGACGCGCTGTCCGTGGAGGTCCGGCACGACGGGGTCGATGTGCTCGCCGACCCGGGAACGTACTGCTACCACGGGCAGCCCGAGTGGCGGCAGTACTTCCGGTCGACCCTCGGCCACAACACCCTGCAGCTGGACGGCGGTGACCAGTCCGTCTCCGGCGGCCCGTTCCTGTGGACCCGGCATGCCCGCAGCCGGGTCCTGGCTGCGGACACATCGGGCGGGGGCGTGGCCCGCTGGTGTGCCGAGCACGACGGCTACCAGGGCTCCGTGCACCGCCGCCGGGTGGAACTGACGCCCGCGGCCGAGGAGCTGAGGGTGGTTGACGAGGTGCGCGGCCCGCGCCGGGACGTGCGCCTGGCGTTCCACCTCGGCCCGGCGATCGCCGCGGACCTGGTGGACAACCGGGCGGTGCTCACCTGGAACCGGGACGGCGAGGACCGCTCCGCGGTGCTCGACCTGCCCGGACAGCTGTCCTGGCGGGCACATCGCGGCGCGACCGGACCGCCGCTGGGCTGGTACTCCGCCGGCTTCGGGCGCAAGGAACCCACCACCACACTGGTCGGCACCGGCTTCGCCGACGGCGCGCGGGGGTTCACCACCGTACTCAGGTTCCGCGGCTAGGGGGTACGTGTGGTGATCAAGTGGCGGAACTGGGCGTTACCGGTGGCGGCGGCGACGCTCGTCCTGCTGGCGGTGACCGGCTGTGAGAGCACGCCGGGCGCCCCGGCGGCGGAGCCGACCGCCGGGCCGTCCATGTCCGCGGCCCGGTCCGTGGCTCGGGCGTGCGCCAAGCCCGCGGCCGGGCCGGCGAAGGCACCGGCGGGCGCGGTGACGGTCGACCCCGCGGTGGTCGGTGACCTGGCGGCGAAGACCAAGAGCAACCCCCCGAACACCACGTTCTGGCTTCGACCGGGCAAGCACAGGCTCGACCCGGACCGCTATGCCCAGGTCATCCCCAAGAAGGGGAACCGCTACCTCGGCGCGCCGGGCGCGGTGCTCGACGGCCGGAAGAAGAACCAGTACGCGTTCGGCGGCACCGCCCGCGACGTCACCATCCGCCATCTGACCGTGCAACGTTTCGTGGCGCCGCCGGACGAGGGCGTGGTCAACCATGACTCGGCCGACGGGTGGGTGATCGAGCACGCGACGATCCAGGACAACTCCGGCGCCGGGCTGATGGCCGGTGCCCGCCAGCGAGTCCGCGCCAGCTGCCTGCGCGACAACGGCCAGTACGGCATGAACGCGTACAAGGCCAAAGGCCGTATCAGCGGCCTGGTGGTCGAGGGCAACGAGATCGTGGGCAACAACACCGGCGACTGGGAGCGGCGGCGAGAGGGCTGCGGCTGCACCGGAGGCGTCAAGTTCTGGGCCGTCAACGGCGCCGACGTACGCGGCAACTGGGTGCACGACAACCGTGGAACCGGGTTGTGGGCGGACACCAACAACAACGACTTCCGCATCGAGAACAATGTGCTCGAGGACAACGACGGTGCCGCGCTGATCTACGAGACCAGCTACAACGCGGTCATCCGGAAGAACACGATCCGGCGGAACAACTGGGTCGAGGGCCGCAGGGAAGCCGACCGCGGCGACAACTTCCCCTACGCGACCGTCTACTTGTCCGAGTCCGGCGGCGAACCACGGATCAAAGCCCGCACCGACAAGATCGAGATCTACCGGAACGTGCTGGAGAACAACTGGTCCGGGATCACCCTGTGGGAAAACGCCGACCGGTTCTGCAACAGCCCGGCCAACACCTCGTCCGGTAACTGCACCTTGCTGGTCCGGCACACCGACAGCTGCGCGAAGCCGGCGATCGCCAAGCCACCGCTCTACGCCGACTGCCGGTGGAAGACCCAGCGGGTGGACATCCACGACAACCGCTTCGTGCTGGACACGTCCGTCGTCAAGTGCACGGTGAAGTGCGACCGGATGGCGGTGCTGGCCAACTACGGCACCTATCCGGACTGGTCGCCGTACCAGGGCGAAGGGGTGGCCGAGGAGATCACCCACAAACAGCACAACCGCTGGCACGACAACGTGTACCTCGGACCGTGGCAATTCGTCGCCCATGACCCGAGCCGGGTGCTCGAATTCGGGCAGTGGCAGGGCACGCCGTACCAGCAGGACGCGGGCAGCACCCTCCGCGCACAGGACGGTGGTTGAGATGGGCGAGGGTCACACACCGAAGGTCGTCGGGACGGTCTGGGGGCTGCTGGTCCTCAACACGCTCGGCTCCGCCGGGGCGAAGACCATCGTCCCGCTGCCCCGCTCCCTCATCCAGATGGTCACCATGGGCGCGCTGGTCGCCGCGTTCGCGCTGGCGCTCGCGGTCAATCTCCGGCTGCGCATCCGGGCCAGTGCGTACGTGTCCCTGCTCACCCTGCTGCTGGTGACGAGCGTGATCTCAAGCGCGCATCTGGAGTCCGGGTTCGGCGCGCTGTTCCGCTGCACCCGGCTGGCGCTCTTCGTCGGCACACTGTGGCTGCTCAGCCGCTGGTGGGACGGCAGCCTGACGTTCGTCCGGCACCACATCCGGATGTACTTCGCGGTGCTCGGGTCGGTGGCCGCCGGCCTGGTCGTCGCACCGGGCGCGGCCCTGCCCGACCTCTACGGCGGGCGGCTGGTCGGCGCGTTGTGGCCGCTCACCCCGCCGCAGATCGGGCAGTACGCCGCGGTGATCATCGGGCTCACCGCGCTGCTCGTACTGGGCCGCCGGATCGACAGGGCCGGCGCGGCGCTGGTCATCGTGCCGTCACTGGTCCTGCTCGCGCTGACCCATACCCGGACGGCCACGCTCGGCCTGTTCCTCGGCCTGGCGTTGGCGATCGGCTCGCTCCTCCTCACCAGCGCCGCGGCCCGCCGCTTCTTCACCTGGGCGGTGCTGTGCGCCACGGTGGCCGCGGTGGGGTTCGCCTCCGTGCTCCAGGCCTGGTTCCTGCGCGGACAGAGCAAGGAGAACTTCTCCAGCCTCACCGGTCGGGCCAAGGTCTGGGACGCCCTGCTGGCCGCGCCCCGGACGACCGGGGAGAAGTTGTTCGGCGTGGGCCTGGGCGACAAGTCGTTCGGCGGGCTGCCGATCGACAACAGCTGGCTGGCCGTCTACAACGAGCAGGGTCTGGTCGGCGTCACCTTTGTCGCGGCGATCATCATCGTGCTGGGCGGCGTCGCGTTGCTGCGGCCACCGTCGCTGCAGAGGGCCTGCGCGATCTTTCTGATCAGCTACTGCGCGATCGCGTCGTACACCGAGGCCGGTCTTGGCGACGCCTCGCCGTATCTGCTGCATCTGGCCCTGGCCGCCTCGCTGTTGGCGGCACCCGCCGCGGCCGCTCCGCTCGCCACGCCCGAACTCCCTCGACGACACATTCCGCGCTGGGCCCGGAGATCGGAGGTTCCTTGAGCATGCACGTCCTGGTAGTGCACAACCGCTACGCCTCGGCGCAGCCGAGCGGGGAGAACAAGGTCGTCGACCAGGAGGTGGCGCTGCTGCGCGCGGCCGGTCATCGGGTCGAGGTGTTCGAGCGGCGCAGCGACGACATCGCCGACCGGTCCTTGCCGGGCAAGGCCGCGGTGCCGCTCCTCGTGCCGTGGAACCCGGCCGTTCGCAAGGAACTCGCCGCCCGGCTGCGCGCCGAGCGGCCGGACGTGGTCCACGTCCACAACGTCTTCCCGCTCCTGTCCCCCGCGGTGCTCGCCGCCTGCGCCGACGCCGGTGTGCCCGCCGTCGCCACGCTGCACAACTACACCCAGGTCTGCCCGCCCGGAACGCTCCAGCGGGACGGCCGGCCGTGCGCCGAGTGCGTCGGCTCCGCGCCACTGCCCGCCGTCCGGCACGGCTGCTACCGGAGCTCCCGGCTGGCCACGGTGCCGCTCGCGGTCAGCCTGTCGGTCAACCGGCGGCGGTGGTGGTCCGGCGTGGAGCGGTTCTTCTGCATCTCCGCGGCGCAGCGCGAGGTCCTGGTGCGGGCCGGCATGCCGGCCGAGCGGCTGGCGGTGAAGCACAACTTCGTGCCCGACCCGGACGCCCGCCGAGTAGGCGCCGGCGAGCATCTGCTCTTTCTCGGCCGGCTCGCGGAGGCCAAGGGCGTACGGCTGCTCATGGCCGCGTGGGACGAGATCGCGGCGAGCGGTGGGGTGGGCGTACCGCTGGTGATCGCCGGCGCGGGGCCGCTGGAGCGAGAGGTGACCGCCTGGGCGGCGGGCCGGGACGACGTGGCTTTCGTCGGCCTGTTGGACCCGGCGGAGTGCCGGAAGGCCATCGCGGAATCGGTCGCCGTGGTGGCTCCCTCGACGTGGCTGGAGGCGTTCGGCCTGGTGGTCGTGGAGGCGATGGCGGCCGGGGTCCCGACCGTCGCCGCCGGTCACGGCGCCTTCGTCGAGCTGGTCGAGGACGGCGTGACCGGGCTGCTGCACCGGCCGGGCGAGCCCGCCTCGCTCGCGTCCCGCATACGCCGGATCGCGGCCGAGCCGGACCGCAACCGGGAGATGGGCCAGGCGGCCCGGCTCCGTTACGAACAGGGTTTCAGCCCGGCTGTCGGGCTGGAGCGCCTGGTGGAGGGGTACCGCACCGCGATCGCGGGTCGGATGGAATCAATGGGGGGCAGTAAATGACACGATGCCGACTCTGCGGCTCGGCGACGCTGGCGAGCGTCGTCGATCTCGGGGCGACACCACCCTGCGAGAGCTTTCTCGCCGCGGACCAACTGGACCAGCCGGAGCCCGCGTACCCGCTGCACCTGCGGGTCTGCACCGACTGCTGGCTGGCGCAGATCCCGCCGCTGATCACGCCGGAGGAGACGTTCAAGGAGTACGCGTACTTCTCCTCGTACTCGACCTCCTGGGTGGAGCACGCGCGCACGTTCGTCGCCGACGCCGTGGAGCGTCTTGCTCTCGGCCCGGACGCCTTCGTGGTCGAGGTCGCGAGCAACGACGGGTATCTGCTGAGGCATGTGGTGGACCGGGGGATCCGCTGCCTCGGCATCGAGCCGTCGGTGAACGTCGGCGCCGCGGCGCGGGACGCGGGTGTGCCCACGGTCACGGAGTTCCTGGACCCGGCCACCGGCTCGGCCGTCCGCGCCGAGCACGGCCCGGCGGACCTGGTCGTGGCCAACAACGTGTACGCGCACATCCCCGACGTGGTCGGGTTCACCCGGGGGCTGCGCGCCCTGGTCGCCGACGACGGCTGGGTCTCCATCGAGGTGCAGCACCTGCTGACCCTGATCGAGGAGAACCAGTACGACACGATCTACCACGAGCACTTCCAGTACTACACGGTCGCGTCCGCGATCCGGGCTCTTGCGAGCGGCGGACTCGCGCTCGTGGACGTCGAGCTGCTGCCCACCCACGGCGGTTCCATCCGGCTGTGGGCCCGGCCGGCCGAAGTGGCCGGCGAGCCGACCGCGCAGGTGGCCGACGTACTGGCCCGGGAGAAGGCCGCCGGGCTGCAGGAGCTCTCCGGGTACACCGAGTTCTCCGCCCGGGTGGCCAAGGTGCGCCGGGATCTGCTGCGGTTCCTCATCGAGGCGGCCGAGCGCGGTGAGACGGTCGTCGGCTACGGCGCCCCGGGCAAGGGCAACACGCTGCTCAACCACTGCGGTATCCGGCCCGACCTGCTCTCGTACACGGTCGACCGCAACCCCTACAAGCACGGCAGGTTCACTCCGGGCACCCGCATCCCGATCCTGCCGCCCGAGCGGATCGCCGCCGACAAGCCGGACTATGTGCTCGTCCTCCCGTGGAATCTGCGGGCCGAGCTGGTCGAGCAGCTGTCCTTCGTGCACGAGTGGGGCGGCCGGCTGGTCTTTCCCATCCCGGAACTGAGCATTGTCGAGGTCGCGTCTCGAAAGGTCACAGCATGAAGGTCGTTCTGTTCTGCGGCGGTTACGGGATGCGGATGCGGAGCGGTGCCGCGGACGACGTGCCCAAGCCGATGGCGATGGTCGGTCCCAGGCCGCTGATCTGGCATGTCATGCGCTACTACGCGCACTTCGGGCACACGGAGTTCATCCTGTGCCTCGGCTACGGCGCCCACCACATCAAGGACTTCTTCCTCAACTACGAGGAGACGACGTCCAACGACTTCGTGCTGCGCGGCGGGCGGACCGAGCTGCTGTCCACCGACATCTCGGACTGGACGATCACGTTCGCGCAGACCGGCGTCGAGTCGCCGATCGGGGAGCGGCTGCGCCGGGTGCGGCACCATCTGGACGGCGACGAGATGTTCCTCGCCAACTACGCCGACGTCCTCACCGATGCCCCGCTGCCGGAGATGATCGACCGGTTCGCCCGGCGCGACGCCGGTGCGTCGATGATGGTGGTGCCGCCGCAGTCCTCGTTCCACTGCGTGGACCTGGGCGATGACGGCCTGGTGGGAGGCATCACCGCGGTGAGCGAACTGCCACTGTGGGAGAACGGCGGCTACTTCGTGCTCCGCCAGGAGGTCTTCGACCACATCCCGGAGAACGGGGACCTGGTCGCCGACGGATGCGCCCAACTGGCCAAGCGCGGCCGGCTGGTGGCGCATCAGCACCGCGGCTTCTGGAAGCCGACCGACACCGTGAAGGAGCGGGCCGCGCTCGACGCCGCCTACGCCCGGGGCGACCGCCCGTGGGCCGTGTGGGAGCACGACAACACCGGGGTGCGCGCGTGATCCGGCTCGGGGCCGGGTCCCTGGACACGATCGTCGCCGTGGGCGCGCACTGCGACGACATCGCCATCGGCGCCGGTGGCACGCTGCTCGCCCTGTGCCTCGCGCGGCCCGGCCTCCGGGTCGACGCGCTGGTGCTCTCCGGCGGTGGCGGCGAACGCGAGCAGGAGGAGCGGGCCGCGCTCGCCGCCTTCTGTCCGGACGCCGACCTGCGGCTGACCGTGCTCAAACTGCCGGACGGCCGTATGCCCGTGCACTGGGACGAGGCCAAGGCCGCCGTCGAGGAACTGCGCGGACGGACCGAGCCGGATCTGATCCTGGCGCCGCGCACCGATGACGCGCACCAGGATCACCGCGGCCTGGCGAAGCTGATACCCACCGCCTTCCGCGACCACCTCGTGCTCGGCTACGAGATCGTCAAGTGGGACGGCGACCTCGGCCGACCGGCGGCGTACCAGCCGCTGACGCCGGAGATCGCCGAACGGAAGGTGCGGCTGCTGCAGGAGCACTACCCCTCGCAGCGGCACCGGCCCTGGTACGACCGGGAGGCCTTCCTCGGCCTCGCGCGGATCCGCGGCATCGAATGCCACGAGCGATACGCCGAAGCGTTCGCCGTCACCAAACTCACGCTCAACCTGGGGGGTTGAACCTTGCGCGTACTGCTGACCGGACACCAGGGCTATCTGGGAACCGTGATGGCCCCGGTCCTCGTGGCCGCCGGGCATCAGGTCGTCGGCCTCGACGCCGGCCTGTTCGCCGACTGCGTCCTCGGCCCGGCGCCCGCGGACCCGACAGGGCATCGGGTGGACCTGCGCGACGTCACGGCCGAACACGTGGCCGGGGTCGATGCCGTGATCCACCTGGCCGCGCTCTCCAACGACCCGCTGGGATCGCTGGCGCCGGAGCTCACCTACGACATCAACCACCACGCGTCCGTACGCCTTGCCCGGCTGGCCCGCGACGCCGGAGTGCGGCGCTTCCTGTACGCGTCGACCTGCTCGGTCTACGGCGCCGCCGGCGGCGACGGCCTGGTGACCGAGGACGCCCCGCTGCACCCGGTGACGCCGTACGCGGAGTCCAAGGTGCGGGTGGAGGACGACCTGCACGCGCTGGCCGACGGCGACTTCAGCCCGGTGTTCATGCGCAACGCCACCGCCTTCGGCTACTCGCCCCGGCTGCGCGCCGACATCGTGCTGAACAACCTGGTGGGCCACGCGCTCCTGTCCGGCGAGGTGCTGGTGCTCTCCGACGGCACCCCCTGGCGCCCGCTGGTGCACGCCGCCGACATCGCACAGGCCTTCACGGCCGCGCTGACCGCGCCGCGGGAAGCGGTGCACGACCGGGCGTTCAACATCGGCAGCGAGAACAACAACGTCACGGTCGCCGAGATCGCCGGACAGGTCGCCGAGGCGGTGTCCGGCGCGAAGGTGGTGATCACCGGGGAGACCGGTGCCGATCCGCGGTCGTACCGGGTGGACTTCTCCCGGTTCCGCGCCGCGGTGCCCGGCTTCGACTGCGAGTGGACGGTGAAGCAGGGCGCGCTCGAACTCGCCGACGCCTACCGGCAACACGGGCTGACCCGGGAGGACTTCGAGCAGCGCTTCACCCGCCTCGCCGTGCTGCGCGCGGCGTCCGACGCCGGCACCGTCGACGACACCCTGCGGTGGCGCCGGTGACCACGGCCCGCGAACAGCCCACGACCACGGTCGGTGAGGAGATGCAGGCACTGGTGGAGCGGCTGTACCCGCTGTGCCGGAGCATCACCGGCGACGGTGTGCGCGCCACCCTGGAGATCGTCGGCGAGTACGTCCCGCTGCAGGTGCACGAGGTGCCGACCGGGACCCAGGTGCTCGACTGGACGGTGCCGCAGGAGTGGAACATCCGGGACGCGTACATCGCCGACACGGCCGGCCACCGGGTCGTCGACTTCGCCGCGTCCAGCCTCCACGTGCTCGGCTACAGCGTGCCGGTGTCGGCGACCATGCGGCTCTCCGAGCTGCGCCAGCACCTGCACACCCTGCCGGACCACCCGTCCTGGGTGCCGTACCGCACCAGCTACTACAAGCCGGAGTGGGGCTTCTGCCTGGCCCAGGACATCTTGGACGCGCTGCCGGACGGCGAGTACGAGGTGCGCATCGACTCCACACTCACCGATGGCCATCTCACCTACGCCGAGCACATCGTCCCCGGACAGGTCGCCGACGAGGTGATCGTCTCCTGCCATGTCTGCCACCCGTCGCTGGCCAACGACAACCTGGCCGGTATCGCCGTGGCGACGTTCCTGGCGCGGGCGCTGGCCGAGCGGACGCCGTACTACACCTACCGGTTCATCTACGCGCCCGGCACCATCGGGGCGATCACCTGGCTGGCCCGCAACGCGGAGCGGATCGACCGGGTCAAGCACGGCCTCGTGCTGGCCTGCGCCGGTGATCGGGGCCACCTCACGTACAAACAGAGCAGGCGCGGCGACGCGGAGATCGACCGGGTGCTGCGGCACGTGCTGACCGCCTCCGAACGCCCGCACCGCGTCACCGAGTTCACCCCGTACGGCTACGACGAGCGGCAGTACTGCTCGCCCGGGTTCGATCTCGGCGTCGGCTCGCTCACCCGGACCCCGTACGCGGGCTACCCCGAGTATCACACCTCGGCGGACAACCTGGATTTCGTCTCCCCGGAGGCGATGGCGGACACGCTCGCCGTCTGCCGCGAGGCGTTCGCCGTCCTTGACCGCAACCGGCGCTACCTCAACCTCAGCCCCTACGGCGAACCACAGCTGGGCCGACGTGGGTTGTACGACTCGCTCGGCGGCCGCAGCGACGCGAAGCAGGCCCAGATGGCCATGCTCTGGGTGCTCAACCTCTCCGACGGCGAGCACAGTCTGCTGGACGTCGCCGAGCGGTCCGGGCTGCCGTTCGACACCGTCGCCGACGCGGCCGGCGCCCTGCACGGCGCCGGGCTGATCAAGGCATGACGGCGATGCCCACCGAGGGGGGGAATCCGCAGACAGCGGCGCCACCGGCCGGATCCGCCAAGCGGGCCCTCGTCGGCCGGCTGTCCTGGGGACTGGCCGACCAGGCGGCCTCCAGCATGTCCAACTTCGTGGTGGGCATCTATGTGGCCCGCTCGCTGGGGCTGACCGCGTTCGGCGTGTTCAGCCTGGCCTGGGTGACCTACGGCGTGGTGCTCAACATCTCCCGCGGGCTGGCCACCGACCCGCTCGTGGTGCGCTTCAGCGGCGTGTCGGACACGTCCTGGCGCGCGGCGGTGGCCCGGTCGACGGGTACCGCACTCGGCGTGGGTGCGGCCATCGGCGCGGCGTGTCTGGTGGCCGGGCCGGCCCTCGGCGGCCGCGTGGGGCCCGCGTTCGCCTGCCTCGGCGTCATGCTGCCGGGGCTGCTGCTGCAGGACGCCTGGCGGTTCTCGTTCTTCGCCGCCGGCGCCGGGCGGAAGGCGTGTCTCAACGACGTCGTATGGGGCGTCGCGCTCGTCCCGGCCATGATCGTGGCGGCCCGCGTGGGCAGCGTGGCCGCGTATCTGCTCGCCTGGGGCGCGTCCGCCACGGTGGCGGCGGGGTACGGCTACCTCCAGTCCGGCATCCGGCCCCGGGTGACCGAGGCACGCGGGTGGCTTCGCGAGCAGCGCGATCTCGGCTACCGGTACCTGGTCGAGAACACCTGCCTCAGCGGCGCGAGCCAGCTGCGGGCGTACGGGCTCGGCGCGATCGTCGGGGTCGGCGCGGTGGGCGCGGTGCGCGGCGCCGAGCTCCTGCTCGGCCCGTTCCTCGCCGTGCTGATGGGCCTTTCGCTGGTCACCGTCCCGGAGGCGGCACGGGTGCTGCGGCAGGCCCCGCGTCAACTGGGCAGGTTCTGCCTCCTCCTCGGCGGCGGGCAGGCCACCGGAGCGCTGCTCTGGGGCTCGGCGCTGCTGCTGATGCCGGACCGGCTCGGCGAGTCCGTGCTCGGCGGCGTCTGGCACTCCTCCTCGGAGCTCATCGTGCAGATCACCCTCAGCGTCGCGGGAGCGGGCCTCGGCACCGGCGCGGCGGCCGGGCTGCGCGCGCTCGGCGCGGCCCGGCGCAGCCTGCGCTGCCAGCTGTTCGCCTCCGCTTGCTATGTCGGCGGCGGGCTCGGCGGGGCGGCCGTCGCCGGCACGGCCGGCTCGGCCTGGGGCGTCGCCGCCGCGACCGTCAGCGGCTCGGCCGTGTGGTGGCTGCAACTGCGGTCCGCCCTGCGCGAGCACCACCTCAACTCCCTTCCCGAAGTGAGGACTTCATGACCGCGCAACCCAGGCTGAGCATCGGCCTGCCCGTCTACAACGGCGAGGAGTACCTGGCCGAATCGCTCGACGCCCTGCTCGGCCAGACCTACGAGGACTTCGAACTGGTCATCTCCGACAACGCCTCGACCGACGGGACCGAGGACATCTGCCGCAAGTACGCCGCGCGGGACGCGCGCATCCGGTACCTCCGACTGCCCCGGAACATCGGCGCCACGCCGAACCACAACCGGGTGTTCGCCGAGTGCCGCGGTGAGCTGTTCAAGTGGGCCTCGCACGACGACCTCTACGCCCGCGATCTGCTGCGGGCTTGCGTCCAGGCGCTGGACGAGCGGCCGGACGTGATCCTCGCGCACGCCGACCAGGCGGTCATCGACGGCGACGGCCAGGTGAAGGTCCCGTACGAGTACACCCTCGCCACCGGCTCACCGCATCCGGCGGAGCGCTTCCGCAGCATGCTGTTCGAGCCCGGCGGTGACGACTTCTACGGGGTGATCCGGGCCGATGCGCTGCGCCGGGTGAAGCCGATGGACAGCTACCACCACGCGGACCGCACGTTCGTCGCCGAGATCGCCCTGCACGGGCGCTTCCACCAGGTGCCGGAGCTGCTGTACTTCCGCCGCGACCACCCCACCCGCGCCGAGCGGGCGAACCCCTCCAAGCGCGCCCGGTGCGTCAACCTGGACCCGCGCCGGGCCGGCCCGCTGCACCCGACGCCCCGGCTGCTCGCCGAGTACGTCTGGGGCTTCGCCTCGGCGATCCGGCGGGCCCCGTTGTCCGCGGCCGACCGGCGCGCGTGCTACCGCCACCTGGCCGCGTGGATGACCAGCCGGGTCCGGCCGGGCGCCGGTGAGCGGGTCGAGGACCGCGCCCCGGTCGACCCGGCCCTGCTCACCGTCTCCGTCGACGCCCTCGTCGCCGGACGTGAAGGGAGGCGGGCATGAAGACGGCGACACGTGTGGGGGTGTTCGGCCTGCTCGGGTCCGGCAACCTCGGCAACGACGGGTCGCTCGAGGCCGTCCTCGGGTACCTCCGCGCCGAGCACCCGGCGGCGGTCGTGGACGCGCTGTGCGGCGGACCCGAGGCCGTGACGGCCCGGTTCGGGATCCCCGCGACGCGGCTGCACTGGTACCGCGGGGAGTACCGGACCGCGTCCCGTGCGGGCGCGATCGCGGGGAAGGGTCTGGGCAAACTCGTCGACGTGTTCCGCACCGCCGCCTGGGTGCGCCGGCACGACGTGGTGATCGTGCCGGGCATGGGCGTCCTGGAGGCCACACTGCCGCTGCGGCCCTGGGGCTTCCCGTACTCGCTGTTCCTGCTCTGCGCGAGCGGCCGGCTGCTGCGCACCCGGGTCGCGCTGGTCAGCGTCGGCGCCGCCGAGATCGGCAACCGGCCGACCCGGGCCCTGGTGCGCTGGTCGGCGCGGCTGGCCACGTACCGGTCGTACCGGGACGCCCAGTCCCGCGACGCGATGCGGGCGATGGGCGTGGACACCGCGCGCGACGAGGTCTACCCGGACCTCGCGTTCTCCCTGCCGACACCGCGGGCGAGCGCGCCCTCGGGCTCGCCGGGCCCGGTCTGCGTCGGCGTCATGGACTTCCACGGCGGCAACGACGACCGCGCCCGAGCCGACGAGATATACCGGCGCTACCTCGACGGGACGATCCGGTTCGTGCGGGCACTCGTCGAGGACGGCAGGCCGGTCCGGCTGCTCACCGGCGACACCTGCGACGCGACGGTGGTCGCCGCGATCCTCGACGCGGTGGACTCGCCGCTGGTCACCGCCGCCGAACCGGCCTCACTGGACGACCTGATGAAGGAAATGGTCGCGGCCGACACCGTCGTGGCGGTCCGCTACCACAACCTGATCTGCGCGCTGAAGACCGGCACACCTGTGCTCGCCCTCAGCTACGCGACGAAGAGCGACGCGCTCATGGCCCGGATGGGCCTCGGCGCGTACTGCCACCCGGCCCGCGAGGTCGACGCCGACCAACTCCTCGAGCAGTTCCGGGCGTTGGAGAAGCACTCCGCCGAGCTGCGGCGGACGCTCACCGAGCGGAACCAGGCCGCGGCCCGGGACCTGGAGCACCAGTTCACCGCCCTGACCGCGGCCGTGTTCCCCGCGTCCGCCCAGGCCCACGCCCTTCGGGAGGCACCGTGAAAGCGACCGAAGTCCCGGAGATCGCGGGCGCGTTCCTGTTCGAGCCGACGCCGTACGCCGACGAGCGCGGCTTCTTCTGCCGCACCTTCGACGTCGACGTGGTCCGCTCGGTGGGCCTCGATCCGCACGCCTTCGTCCAGGACAGCGTGTCCCGCTCGGTCCGGGGCGTGCTGCGCGGCCTGCATCTGCGCTCCGGCGCCGGCGAGGCCAAGCTGGTGCGGTGCTCGTACGGGAGGATCTTCGACGTCGTCGTGGACCTGCGGCCGGACTCGCCGACGTACCTGGGCCGGGCCTTCTTCGAACTGTCCGGCGAGACGCAGGCGACCCTGTACATCCCGGCGGGGTGCGCGCACGGCTTCCAGGCGCTGACCGAAACCGCTGACACCTCGTACCGGATCGACCGCCCGCACGATCCGGCCGAGGATGTGACGATCGCCTACGACGACCCGGAGCTCGCCATTCCCTGGCCGTTGCCGGAACCATTGATGTCCCAGCGGGACCGGGAGGCGCCGAGCCTCGCCGAGGTCCTGAAGCACAAGGAAGGGTGAAGTCTGCTTGGCCACCGAAGAGTTCCTCCTACCCCGGTCGCGGCTGGCGAACGAGCGGCTGCACGCCATGATCCCCGGGGGCGCGCACACCTACGCCAAGGGCGACGACCAGTACCCCGAGAACCTGGCCCCGGTCATCAGCCACGGCCGCGGTGCCCACGTGTGGGACATCGACCGCAACCGCTATGTCGAGTACGGCTCCGGTCTGCGGTCGGTCAGCCTCGGCCACGCCCACCCACGGGTGAACGAGGCGGTGCGGCGGGAACTCGACCGCGGCAGCAACTTCGTCCGGCCGTCCATCGTGGAGGCCGAAGCCGCGGAACGCTTCCTGGCCACGGTGGAGACCGCCGAGATGGTGAAGTTCGCGAAGAACGGCTCCGACGCCACCACCGCCGCGGTGCGCCTCGCCCGCGCGGCCACCGGGCGCCCGCGGGTGGCCATCTGCGCCGACCATCCGTTCTTCTCCGTCGACGACTGGTTCATCGGCACCACGCCGATGTCCGCCGGTGTTCCGGCGGCGACCAACGAGCTCACCGTGGCGTTCCCCTACGGGGATCTGGCCGCCACGGAGGAGCTGCTCACCCGGCACCGGGACGAGGTCGCCTGTCTGATCCTCGAACCCGCCACCCACACCGAGCCGCCGCCCGGGTACCTCCAGGGCCTGCGCGAGCTGGCCGACCGGTACGGCTGCGTACTGATCTTCGATGAGATGATCACCGGCTTCCGCTGGTCCGAGGCGGGCGCCCAGGGCCTGTACGGCGTCGTCCCCGACCTCTCCACGTTCGGCAAGGCCCTGGGCAACGGATGCGCCGTCTCCGCGCTGGCCGGGCGCCGCGATCTGATGGAGCTGGGGGGCTTGCGGCACTCCGGCGACCGGGTGTTCCTGCTGTCCACCACGCACGGCGCGGAAACGCACTCGCTGGCCGCCGCGATGGCCGTGCAGACCATCTACGCCGAAGAGGGCGTCACCGCGCGGCTGCACGCCCTCGGCGAGCGGTTGGCCGCCGGTGTCCGCGGCGCCGCGGCGAGTATGGGCGTCGGTGACCACATCGTCGTCCGGGGCCGGGCCAGCAACCTGGTGTTCGCCACCCTCGACGAGAACGGGCAGCCGTCACAGCGGTACCGCACCCTGTTCCTGCGCCGGCTCCTCGCGGGCGGGGTGCTGGCCCCGTCGTTCGTGGTGAGCAGCGCGCTCAGCGACGCCGACATCGAGCACACCGTGGACGTGGTGGCCCAGGCGTGTGCGGATTACCGGAAGGCGCTGGACGCCGCTGACCCCACCCCCTGGCTGGCCGGACGACCGGTGAAGCCCGTATTCCGTCGCCTGGCGTGATGTGACGTGATCTGACGTAACGTCAGCGACGTTCTGGCCGACGGGCGTCGGCCATCCGATCGACCAGCCGGTCAGCCATCCGGTCGACCAGCCACGCGGTCGCCGGTATCACCGCAAGCGCGCTGCACCAGCCGCCGAGGACGTCGGTCGGATAGTGCGCGCCCAGGGCGACCTGCGCCCAGCCCATGGCGGCGCCGGCCACGAGCGCCGCGGCGAGCACGAGTGATGTGCCGGCCGTCCCGCCGAGGCCGAACCGGCCGGTCGCGAGCAGCGCCCCGATGAGGGCGAGTGCGGTGAAGAAGGCGGTGTGCCCGCTCGGATAGGACAGGTTGCCGTCGCCGTGGATGGTGCGTCCCACCAGATGCTTGAGCAGCGTCGCCGTCCCCACGGTCATGGCGGCGCCGGCAACGACGAGCACCGCCGCGCGAGGACGCCGAAGCAGCAGGCAGCCCGTCACAGCGACCACGATCAGCATCGCCGCTCCGGCGGGTTCCCCCAAGAAGTCCATGGCCAGCGCGACGCGCCTCCAGGGCGGCCGCACACTGTCCGCCGTCGGCTGGATGATCCATCTGTCCACCCCGCCGGGCTCGCTGTGACCGGCGTACAGGACCCCGAGCACGCCGACCATCAGCGCGGCGAGGGCCGCGATCGGCCCGAGCCACGCGCGCAGCGACCGGGGCAGCACCGCGGGCGGCGGGCGGCCGGTCACACGCCCACCGCGCCCGGCCGCGAGGCCGGACCGAGCAAGATGACAAACCCGTCGAGCACGAACTGGGTTGGGCCGACTTCCAGTTCCGTTCCGGCCAGGCGATCCAACGCGAGCCCCCCCGTCGTGTCCGACCCACCCACAAGCGACCGTAACCGCCCCGCGGACACCCTAACCAACAATCGAGGAAGCGGCCCGGTGGTCAACAGAAGATCCGGGAACAGCGCCGACTCCGCCGCCGATGTCTTCAGCCCAAGGCGCCCCGCTGCCGCAGATAGTTCTGCCCCGTGGTGGTCTTGAGCCACTCCGTGGCCATGGCCAGCAGAACCGCGTCCGCGGGCACCGCCAGGCTCAGCCCCGTCGCGTGCTCGACGGCTTGGAGCCGGTTGCGCACCGTATTGCGGTGCCGGTACGTACGGTCGGCGACTTCCGTGACGGAGCCGAACGCGAGGTAGTGCCGCAGCGTCTCGATCAGGCTTTCGTGATCACGCGCCGCCATCAGCGGAGCGAGCACATCGCGGGCCATGACACCGGTGAGCTCCTCGTCCCCCGACATGATCGCGCCGATCCAGTGGCGCCGGATGGGGCGCAGCCCGGGGACGGCATCGCTTCGGATCGCAGCGCGTGCCAGCCGTACGCCGCGAGGCGTACTCACCAAGCCGTCGACGTCGACGGTGCCGCACCTCCAGGCCCCCAGTGGGGTGAGGTGGTCGTGGACGGCCTCGCTGGAGCGCCGGCCCCGGTTGATCACCCCGAGCAGCTCGTCGCCGAGGTAACCGAAGTGATAGGGGAGATTGGCCCGCCGCAGCGCCTGGTGACAGTCGGCAAGGGATCGGTCACTGGTGGGGACTCCCTCGGCCACGAGGACCACCAGGGGGGCATCGGCCGGAATGCCGAGCTTGGCCGAGGCATCGGCCACGACGGCGGTGTCCCGCTCGCCCTCCAGCACCAGGCGTTCGAAGGCGCGGCTGCGGACCTGCAGGCGATGGCTGGTGAGATCGCGTTCCGCGCGGTGGTAGGCGTCGACGACCTCGACGCTGTTGGTGTCCGTCGCCTCCCAGACCAACAGCAGACCGTCGAGGAACCCCGGGTCACCGGCGAGGCCCCGTTTCCGGCCCTCCTCGACGAACGCCTCCCACAGCACCCGGAAGTCCAGCTGGAACGAATGCACCAGCGCCGGAAGAGGAAAGCCCTGCTCAGCGCGCTGGCGGCCCACATCTGAGGTGGCTCGGGCGACGTCCGGCGGGTTCGGCTGAGGGTCATGGATTCCCCGGTCTTCACCGCCTCCAAGGCCCGCGGCGAAAGTCACGGCTCCTTCCCGCTCGGCGCGCTGTTGCGCGACCACTGGAAGGTGCTGGTGTTGAGCATCGTGATGCAAGCACCGTTCGCCGTCGGCTCCTACGGGTTGAACTCGTACTTCGGCACCTATGTCACGGATACCCTCGGCAAGCCCGCCTCCTGGGTGTTGATCGCCGGCATGGTGGGCTCGCTGTTGAGCATCCCCACCTACATCGCCTTCAGCCTGCTGTCCGACAGGATCGGGCGGAAACCCGTGTACGCCATCGGTGGTTTCGGCTGGCTCATCCTGGCCCTGCCGTTCTACTGGCTCATGTCAACCGGGTCGCTGATCGGTGTCGTCGTCGCGGTGACGCTCGGCTGGAGCATCTGCCACGCGGCCACTTTCGCGGTGCAGTCCGGCTACCTCGCCGAACTCTTCCCCACCGAAGTGCGCTACAGCGGCGCCTCGATGAGCTACCAGATGTCCTCGGTGATATTCGGTGCCCCGGCGGGAGCCATCGCCGCTTCCCTGTACGCGGGTACCGGATCGATCTACAGCGTGTCGGTCTACGTCATCATCGGCTGCGCGGTCGGCTTGATGGCCCTCACCCGGGTCCGAGAGACGTTCCGCACGTCCCTGGACAGCCCCCCGGAACCCACTCGGGCAGCCACCGCGCCCCGGGCGACCTTGTAAACCTCACGAGCGCTCCACGGCGTGCGCCAGCGCGTCCAGCGTCAAGGACGCCGGTTGTCCTCGCGGAACGTCGATCCGACCGCGCCCGGCTCGCCACACAACGCCGACGTCGCCCGGCACGGTTCACTCCCTGCCCGGCCTTTGGTCAGGCGGTGAGAACCGCGAGCGCGGCGGCGTGTACGCCCGGTGCGGCGGCGATGTAGCTCTCGCTGGTCAGCTGCCACGGCTTGCCATCGAGGTCAGTGACGATGCCGCCGGCCTCCTGGACCAGCAACACACCGGCCACATGGGAGCGCACATTGTCGAACTGCCAGTGCAGGTCCATTCGGCCTGCGGCGACTTGGGCGAGCTGGTGGGTCACAGGGACGGAGATCCGTACGTAGATGGCCGCCTTCATCATCGCGGTGAAGGAAGAGCCCATCCGCTCCGCGACTTCGGCGTTCTGGCCGGGCTTCGCCTGGCCGGTGCCGACCAGGGCGCCGTCCAGCGACCTCTTGGCGGAAACCCGGAGCGGTACGCCGTTGAGGAACGCCCCGTCGCCCGCCGTGGCCGTGAACATCTCGTCGAGCAGCGGAACGTAGACCACCGCCAGCACCGGGCGCCCATCGCGGACGAGGCTTACGCCGATGTTCCAGTCGGCCAGGCCGTGTATCGCGTTGATGTTGCCGCCGACCGGGTCGATGAGCCACCACTCGCCCGTGTCCAGCGGGCCAGATCCGTGTTCGTCGTTGAGCCAGCCCGCGCTCGGCAGGATCTCAGCCAATGCCGGCCGCAATGTGTCGACTACGGCCGCGTCGTTCTCGCGGGCGTCCGCCAGAAGCTCGGTGAGCCCGGACTGGCGCGTCTCCGTGGAATAGCGCTTCATCAACCGGGCGCCGGCGCGGCGGACGGCGGCCGTGGCGGCCGCGAGCAGCTCGTTGCCAGGCTCTATCATGACGTCTCCCTGATTAACTTTGCTACAACTTCATGTTGGGTAGGTTTACTGACGTGCAAGTAGATTTGAATCTGCTAACCGTGCTTGATGCCCTGCTGGAGGAGGGCAGCGTCATGGGCGCGGCTGAGCGGCTGAATCTGTCGTCACCTGCGGTCAGCCGCACGCTCGGTCGGCTTCGAAGGCTGACTGGCGACGACATCCTGGTGCGCACGGGGCAGACCATGACCCCCACGCCCTATGCGGTGGCGGTCCGGGAGGACGTCCACCGGCTGGTCAGGCAGGGCCACGAGGTACTCTCCCCGAGCCGCGAACTGGATCTTGGCGAACTGGACCGTACCTTCACGCTCCAGTACCATGACGCGCTCGCCGCGTCGCTGGCGCCCATATTGGTCGGCAGGATCCAGGAGCGGGCCCCCGGAGTGACGTTACGGATGCTGGCAGAGACCTCCGCCGACACCGACGACCTGCGGCATGGCCGCACCGACCTGGAACTCGGCGGAGGGCGGCCGAGCCTGCCCGAGTTCCGGTCCGAAATCCTCGGCCATGACCCCCTCGTCGTGGCGATGCGTCCAGGCCACCCGTGTGCCGACGGCCTTGATCTGCGCTCGTACGCGTCATGGCCACATGTGCTCGTCTCCCGGCGTGGCCGTCTCACCGCGCCGATCGACGACATGCTGGCCGCCGAAGGATTGCGCCGCCGGGTGGTCGCGGCGGTGGCGGCCCTCCCCACGGCCCTGCATGTTGCCAGCCGTGGTGACGCGCTGGTCACTACCACGGAGACGCTGAGCCGCCCACTCGTCGAAGCGTTCAGGCTGATCACCCGGCCGCTACCAGTCGAGTTCCCAGCGGCGGCGATCCACTGCAACTGGCACCAGCGCTATGACTCCGACATCGCCCATGCCTGGCTTCGTGATCAGGTACGGGCCGCTCTCGCGGAGATCGTCACCAGCTAGTTGGCCAGCGGCAGGGCCACCGTGCCGGGGAAGCGTGGCTCCTCCGCCTCAGCGAGCATGGCCGCGGCCACGGACTCACGGGTGACCGTGGCCGCGAGGTCGAACGGAGGGCCGGCCTCCAGACCAACCGTGCGCCATTCCGGGCTTTCCGGTCCGTCGGCGAGCACCCCGGCATGGAAGACCGTGCCCCCGGCCGCGAGCACGGTGTCGTCCGCCGCGATCTTGTCCGGGAGCCGGTCGCCCAGCAGCTTCGGGATAACGCTCGCCGCCTCCCCCGCCACCTCGGCGGATTTGCCTGTGCCGTACGCGCCGAGCCAGATGATGCGTCGTGGTCCGGCGGAGACAACCGCCTTGGCGCCGGCGAGCAGAACTCCGGCCTGGTCGGCACCGAGGGCGGAAAGGACAACGGAATCCGTGTTGATGACGGCCGCGATACTCGCGGGATCGTTCACATTGCCCGCCACTTTATGCAGAACGGCAGAGCCGGGAAGCGGTATGCGCTCGGGATCGCGCGCAATCGCGGTGACGGTGTGACCGCGTCCCAACGCCCGCCGGGTGATTGCGAGTCCGGTCCTGCCGGAGGCCGCGAGAATGATGAGGTTCATGCGAAAAGGCTAGAGAACCCATTCCTTAACAGCAAATGCATCCTCGTTAAGGAGTGATTTACTCAAATGCAATTCCCCCGCGTGTAGCCGAAGGGATCGGACCGGCCGTTCCCCGCATCACGATGCGCCTACCGCATGCCCGTTCGCGTCGGCAACCACTACCCGTCCCATCCCTCGCCCGCCGGTCGTGTCGCGCCCAGCGCGCCGACGCTTCAGGCATGCCATGCCGATGGTTTGCCGATCAACTACAGTCTTCGGCATGTTGCCATTGTCGCTCGACCTGGTCTTTTCATCGGCAGGCCCGACGAGAAGCGCCACATTGACGAGTTGACCGGCAGGGCAGTCTCGGGCCGGGGTGGCGCGCTGGCTCTCAGAGGCGAGGCGGGCATCGGCAAAAGCGCGTTGCTGACATATGCGGCGCATGCGACGCCAGCCTTCCGAATCATTCGCGCCACCGGCTCGGAATTCGAGCAACATCTGCCGTACTCCGGATTGCATCAGCTGTGCGTGCCGCTGCTGCGGCACCTGGCCGATCTGCCGCACCGGCATCACGATGCCTTGCTGCGTCGTTGCGGGTCACGCTCTTCCTCGCCCGCCGGGTCACGACCGATCCCATCGCGATGCTGTCCGCGGCTCGGCCGGGGCACGGGGCGAACGAGTTCGATGAGCTACCGGGACTGGTCATCCGCGGCCTGAACGACGAGGACGCCAAGATTCTGCTGACGACGCGCAGCCCGCTCCCGCTGGACGACCAGGTGCGTGACCGGCTGATCGCGGAGGCCCAAGGCAGTCCGCTGGCGCTGCTCGAACCGCCACGGGCCGGGGGCTTCGTACCGCCCGATGTGTCCTCCGTACCGACCCGGATCGAGCATGGTTTCCACACCAGGCTGACCGGCCTGACCGCGGAAGCCCGGCTTCTGCTCACCGTCGCCGCCGCCGACCCGACCGGGTCGACGACGAGCGCGCCGCCGGGCATCGCGTGCCCGTCCGAGCCGTGCCCGCCTCCGCGTACGGCCACGGGAATGCCGCGGCCGGAGGCGTAGCGCAGGACGGTCGCCACGTCGTCCTCGTCGACGCACCGTGCGATCAGCGCGGGGCCTTCGTCGGCGGCGCGGCCCTGATACAGCACGCGTGCCGCCTCGTACCCGTGGTCGCCGGGCCGCAGCGAGGCGCCTCGGAAGGCCGCGGGGAAATCGGAGTGGGGAGCGGGCGATGCGGACACGCGGGGGCCTCCTCAGGCACGCACGGCTAAGCGGAAATTCAATTTCCGGTTATGCGGAAGGCTGACATCAGGAGCGATGAACCCACCCGCACCTCCCCCTGGCGACCGCCCGATGCGTGCCGACGCCCGCGAGAACATCCGCCTGATCCTGCGGGCGGCACGTACCGTCTTCGCCGACCGCGGATATGAGGTGTCGATCGAGGAGGTCGCCCGCCGCTCAGGGGTAGGCATGGGGACCATCTACCGGCACTTCCCGAACAAGAGCGCCCTCGTCGAGCACGTCGCGGTCGACGTCATGGCGGAGGCGTCCGCCGAGATCGAGCGGGCTTCGGCGGAGGAACCGGACACCTGGGCGGTCTTCACCCGGGTGATGCGTCACATGGCGCAGCTCCGCAGCAGCCAGATGTTCCCGATCTCCCGGAGACGCCCGACGGAACCGGGACCCGAACTCAAGGCGGCCCGCGGCGCCCTACTGGCCGACTTCGACGCCCTCGTGGCGCGGGCCCAGGACGAAGGGCTCCTGCGCGAGGACGTGACGGTGTTCGACCTCGTCCTGATGCTGAACTCAATCCCACCGCGGATCCCCGACGACGGGGCGGACGAACCCTCCGCGGATCTCGCGGCTCGCCACCTCGGAGTGCTCCTCGACGGCCTGCGCGCACCCCACACGGAAACGCTGCCCGCGCCGGCCGCCGACCGCCGCGACATCGACCGGTTCTTCCGAACACGATTCGGCCTGTGAACCCGTCGTACGCGCCGCGGCCGATCAGCTGGGGCCGGGGAGTTCCGGCAGCCGCGGGGCGTGGAGCCAGGCGGTGAACAGCGCGTCCAGAGGCTGTGCGGCGCGGCGCCGGGCGAGAGCGGTGAACTCCTCGGTGGTGACGGTGGCGTGGCGGTACGTGGCCGTCCATTCCCGCAGCACCGCGAAGAAGGTGTCGTCGCCGAGGACCGTACGGAGCGCGTGCAGCGTCAGTGCGCCCCGCTGGTAGACCCGGTCGTCGAACATCCGCGGCATGCCCGGGTCCGCGACCAGCAGGTTCTGCGGCTGATCCGCCAGCCTGGCCCTGGTGCGGGCCGCGATGACGGCGGCGGGGACGCCGCCGGAGACTTCCGACCACAGCCACTCGGCATATTTGGCGAAGCCCTCGTTCAGCCAGATGTGGCGCCAGTCGGCGACGGTCAGGCTGTTGCCGAACCACTGGTGGGCCAGCTCATGGGCGACCAGCCGTTCACAGCCGCGGTGCCCGTCGACATGGTTGGCGCCGAAGATGGAGAGCGTCTGTGCCTCGACCGGCACCTCCAGCTCGTCGTCCGTCAGTACCACGGCGTACTCGTCGAACGGATACGGGCCGAAGAGGTCCTCGAAGGCGGCCATCATCCGGGGCTGGCGGGCGAAGTCGTGGTCGAAGCGGTCGCGCAGCCGCGGCGGTACCGCCGCCCGCTGGGGCACCGGGCTCACGGCCGCGTCGGTCAGCTCGACCAGGTCGTACAGGCCGATCTGGACGGTGGCGAGATAGGTGGACATCGGCGCCACGTGCTCGTACACCCAGGTCGTGGTGGAGGCGCTGACCGTGCGCGAGTCCAGGGTCCCGGGGGCGACCACCGCGTACGGCGACGGCGCGGTCACCTCGATCCGGTACGACGCCTTGTCGGCCGGGTGGTCATTGCACGGGAACCAGGACGGCGCACCGATCGGCTGGCCCGCCACCAGCGCCCCGTCCTCCAACTGCTCCCAGCCCAGGTCGCCCCAATGCCGGGTCTTCACCGGCCGGGGCACCCCGACGTACCGCACCTCCACGGTGAACGGGGCCCCGGCGGGCAGCGGGCGCGCCGGGCGGATACGCAGCTTGTCCGCCCGGTGGGTGTAGCGGGCCGCGCGGGCCCCGTCGACCAGCACCCCGTCGACCCGGAACGCGCCGAGGTCGAGGCTGAACCCGGACAGCGGCTCGCCGGCGGCGCCCGGATCGGCGACCGGCTCGCCGCCCGGTTCGGCGACCGCCGAGATCCGCGCGCGGCCCGAGAGCCGGCCGGTGTTCGGACGGTAGGTCAGCTCCAGGTCGTAATGGGTCACCCGGTAGCCGCCGTTGCCGTGCTCGGGCAGATAGGAGTCCCCGGACCGGGCCGCCCCGGCGCCGCCGCCGGGCGCGGCCTGCGCCCGGCCGCTCTTGCCCCTGCTCACTTCGCCGTACCCTCCGTCTTCCGCATGTCCTGTGCCTTCTCCGGCTTCCACGCCGCGATCGGGTTGCCGAGCCACCACGTGCCCGCGGGCAGTGTCTCGCCGCGCATCACCAGCGACGCCGGACCCACCGTGGCACACGCGCCGACCGTGGCGCCCGGCAGTACGATGCCGTGCGGGCCCAGGGTGGCGCCCTCCTCCAGCACCACCTGGTCCATGCGCATGATCCGGTCGTGGAAGAGATGAGTCTGCACCACACACCCCCGGTTCACGCTCGCGCCCGAGCCGATCCGTACCAGATCGGCCTCCGGCAGCCAGTACGTCTCGCACCACACCCCGCGCCCGATGCGCGCGCCGAGGCCCCGCAGCCACCAGTTCATCAGCGGCGTACCGGACACGGCCCCGACCAGCCACGGTACGGCCAGCACCTCCACGAAGGTGTCCGCCAGCTCGTTGCGCCACACGAACGAGCTCCACAGCGGGCGTTCGGCTGCCCTGAACCGGCCCATCAGCAGCCACTTGGCCAGCATCGCCACGGCGCACGCGACCAGACCGCCCGCGAGCAGCAGCACCCCGCCGGCCGCCATGGCCGCGAAGTACCCCCACCGTGTGGCGACCGTCCCGAAGGCGGCCAGCATCAGCACCGCGAGCGCCGCACCACCCATCACGGGGACGATCCGGCACAGCTCGACCGCGCCGCGGGCCCACTTCAGCCGCCGCGCCGGACGGTACGTACGGCTCTGGTCGCCCTCCTCGGCCGCCCGTGGCAGCTTCATCGGCGGCATCCCGAGCCACGAGCTGCCCGCCTTGGCACCCCTGGGCGCGGCGGACAGCACGCCGACCAGACCGCGCTTGGGCACCGAACTGCCGCCCACGGCCATCCCCGAGTTGCCGAGGAACGCCATCTTGCCGACCCGCGACTCCGCGATCCGCAGCCGGCCGCCGCCCAGTTCGTAGGAGGCGACCATGGTGTCGTCGGCGAGGAACGCGCCGTCGCCGACGGTGGTCATCGACGGCAGGGCCAGCACGGTGGACGCCTCGACCCCGCGCCCGACCTTCATTCCGAGCGCCCGCAGCCACACCGGGGTGAACAGGCTGGCGTACAGCGGGAACAGATGCACCCGCGCCATGTCCATCAACCGCTCGGTGGCCCATGCCTGCCAGGCGATCCGCCCGTGGACGGGGTGATGGCCCGCGCGCAGGCCGAGGCCGAGTGTCCGCACCCCGGCCAGGACAAACAGCGCGTAGCAGACCATCCCGGCCACCGTCGCAAGCGGCACGGCGGCCAGCGCGTGGAGCAGCGCCGTGCCCGCGTCGCGGGTGCCCCGCACGAACAGCGTGATGACGGCGAGCGCGGGCAGCAGCGCCAGTGCGGGCAACAGGGTCAGCCCCAGCGAGGTGAGCCCGTACACGAACGCCCAGCGGCGGGTGCGGGCCGGCCGGCCCTCGGGCCGACGGTGCGCCGCCTTACCGGACTTGGCCGCCGGCACGCCCGCCCAGCGGCGCCCCGCGGGCACCGCACCGGTCACCCCGGACCCCGGGGCGATCTCGGCGCGCTTGCCGATCCGGGCGCCGGGGAAGAGCGTGCTGCGGGCGCCGACCGTGGCGCCCGCGCCGATCCGGATCCGGCCGATCCGCAGCCGGTCGCCGTCCAGCCAGTGACCGGACAGATCGACCTCGGGCTCCACCGCGCTGCCCTTGCCGAGCTTGAGCATCCCGGTCACCGGCGGCAGCGCGTGCAGATCGACATCGTCGCCGACGCGCACGCCCAGCGCCCTGGCGTAGTGGGTGAGCCAGCTGCCGGACAGGCCGGTGGCACCGCTCAGTTCGGCCAGCCGCTCGGCCGTCCACAGCCGCAGATGGACGCCGCCGCCGCGCGGGTACACCCCCGGCTTCAGACCCCGCAGCAGCAGCCGCGCACCACCCGCGGCGATCGCGATCCGGCCGGGCGGCGAGACGCAGAACAGCCAGCCGAGCAGGATCCACCACCAGGAGACGGTGGGCGTGTAAGGGGCGGCACCGCAGAGGTTCAGCACGTTGATGACCGCGGCCGCGGCCACGCCCCAGCGCAGCCCGGCGACCGTCAGCAGCGGCAGCATCAGCAGCGTCTGCGCGACACCGGAACGCCCGGGTACGGGCCGTACGGTGCGCGGGACCGCCGTCTCGCCGCCCGACGCCTCCAGCGTCCGGGCGAGCGCGCCCAGCCGCGGGTTCTGGTAGATGTCGCTGACCGAGCCGCTGGGGTAGCGGTCCCGGATCCGCGAGACGAGCTGGGCGGCGGCGAGGCTGCCGCCGCCCGCCGCGAAGAAGTCGGCGTCCGGCCCGGTCGCCGGGGTGCCCAGCACCTCGCCCCACAGCTCGGCGAGCCAGCTCTCGGTCTCGGTCAGCTCGTCCGCCGGACCGGCCGTGCCGACCCCGGGCAGCGGCCAGGGCAGCGCGGCCCGGTCCACCTTGCCGGAGGTACGGGTGGGCAGCGTGCCGACCACCGCGAGAAGTGGCACCAGCGCGGCGGGCAGCACCGTCCGCAGCCGGTCCAGCGCGTCCGCCTGGTCGAAGCCGCTCTCTTCCTCGGCTACGACGTACCCCACCAGCAGCTGGTGGCCCGCCTTGGTCTTCCGTACCGCGGCCGCCGCGCCCGCGACCCCCGGCAGCGCCTGGAGCGCGGCGTCCACCTCGCCCAGCTCGATGCGGCGGCCGCCCAGCTTGACCTGTTCGTCGGCCCGGCCGACGAACAGCAGCCCCTCCTCCTCGGCGCGCACCAGGTCGCCGCTGCGGTACGCCCGCGACCAGCCCAGCGACGGCAGCGGGGCGTACTTCTCGGCGTCCTTCGCCGGGTCGAGATACCGGGCCAGCCCGACCCCGCCGATCACCAGCTCGCCGACCTCGCCCATGGGTACGACCTCGCCCCGGGAGTCCACGACCGCCAGCTCCCAGCCGTCCAGCGGCAGCCCGATCCGCACCGGGCCCTCGCCGGTCAGCTGCGCGGCGCACGCGACGACGGTGGCCTCGGTCGGACCGTAGGTGTTCCACACCTCGCGGCCCTCGACCGCCATCCGCTCGGCCAGTTCCGGCGGGCACGCCTCACCGCCGAAGATCAGCAGCCGTACGTCGTCCAGCGCCTCCACCGGCCACAGCGCCGCCAGCGTGGGGACCGTGGAGACCACGGTGATCTCCTGCTCGACCAGCCAGGGGCCGAGGTCGACGCCCGTGCGCACCAGCGACCGGGGCGCCGGCACCAGGCAGGCGCCGCTGCGCCAGGCAAGCCACATCTCCTCGCAAGACGCGTCGAAGGCCACCGACAGGCCGGCCAGCACCCGGTCGCCCGGTCCCATGGGCTCATCGGCCAGGAACAGCCCGGCCTCGGCGTCCACGAACGCGGCCGCGCTGCGGTGGGTGACGGCGACGCCCTTGGGCTTGCCCGTCGATCCGGAGGTAAAGATGATCCACGCGTCGTCGCCGAGCCCCGGGCGACCGGGAACGCCGTGCGGCTCGGCGCGCACCGTCATCTCGAGCCCGTCGCCGAGGACCACGCTCACCCCGGCCTCGGAGAAGACCAGCTCGGCCCGCTCGTCCGGGTCCTCCGCGTCCACCGGCACATAGGCCGCGCCGGCGGCCAGCACGGCAAGGATCCCGATGTACAGGTCGGCGGTCCCGGACGGGACGCGGATGCCCACCCGGTCACCGACCCCAAGGCCCGCCTCGACCAGCCGCAGCCGCACCCTCTCCACCTCGGCGAGGAGCGCACGGTAGCTGAGTGCCCCCGTACCGTCGTCGACGGCAGGGGCGTTCGGGTGGCGACGGGCCGTCTCTCCGAGGACGTCCATGAGGGTGCGCTCGGGGCGGGCGCCGCGTCCGGGGAACAGGGCGAGCGGTACCGCGGGCTCCTGCTCGGCGGGTGCGAGCAGCGGGTCGATCAGCGCTTGAGGCTCGTCGATCAGTGCTTGGGACTCGTCTATTACGGCCATCCGGCCTCTCCGCAGTCGGTGGACCGAATGTTCGGCGACACCGCCCGGTCAACCCGGACCATCGGCCTCTGCCATCCGGCTCCACACTGAGCCGGGTCCCGAACACCCGCTCGCGGCTGATGGTTTCCGCGAGGGCGACCACTCGGCGCGGCCGTCCAGCGGCCGCCTCGAATCGCGGGCGCCGGTGGCCGGACGGGCATGTTCCGCCCCTCCGGTCGAACCGACCCCCGCATACGCCGAACAGGCAGTTTACCCAGCGTTAACAGGAGCCCCCCGCCTTCCGAGGCGTCGGTGGCCCGAGCCCATGGCCGCGCGCCACGGTGGCACGCCGCCCCCAACCGCCGCCGTCCCCCTCGTATCGTGCCTGGTGGGAGGCGGATTCTCTGGTCTCGCTCGCCGGCCCGGCGGCGCCACCCGACGAGCCCCGACCCTGTGGTCGGTCTCACAGCTGATGAATGACAACAGCTCCCGACCCTGGCGCGGACAAACGGCCTGGCGATCAAGAAACCGGAATGCCTTATCCATTTTGGTGGTACGAGGTGCCGGGCGCCACCAGGTCAGCGACATCGGTCAGCGGCAGCTCCTGGTGGTCGAGCGCTGTGAAGAGCGTGGCCCCGAGCTGCCGCGCCAGGTCGGCGAAGGTATCGGCCTCGCCGAGCCGGGCCCGCAGAGGAACGGCGTCACCCAGCAGCCCGACCACGTCGGCGCGTCACTGGAAACGGCCAGCACGATGTCGGCGAGCCGACCGCGGCGCCTGGCGGCCCAGACGGCGAACCCGGCAACGAGTACGGCGTACGGCGTCACGCCCAGCCGACCGGCGGTCTGGTGGAGCAGGTCGGTAAGGGAGCCGTCGACGGACCACGTGTGCAGGGCCCCTTGGCCGCACAGCACAGGAGGCCTGGGATGGTCATGGGGTAGGTTCCGGAGCGTCGATCGTGTTCACGAGCTGCTCCATCCTGCCCTTCAGCCGCGCCAGGAGCCTGCGCCAGGACCGCACCCTGCGCCACGGCCGCTTCACGGAGAAGGGATGACGCACGTGCCTGCCCAGTCCCACTTGGACGGGGCGGCCCGGCCCGAACTGGTTCGGCAGCGTAGCCGGTGATGAACCATCAGCAACGTAGGAATTCAGCGCCCTTGTCACTGTCCGCACTCGGCGACAGCTGTCCGAATCGGGCAGTGGCTTACCGGCGTCCGTCCCGCCGGGCTGAGCTGATTTGCCAGGTCTTGGCCAGTCACGGGCTGAATATCGCGACGAGCTCACGTTGATGGATATCGACCTGTCGGGCCGGCCTGGAGCCCTGAACGTCGGCCCCGTGGCGGGTATCAGGGCTTGCCATGCACGGAAACGGCATACTTCCCGTCGGCGTAAGGGTCGCCAGCCCAAGTCGCGTACCTGGCTTCCATGGTGAGTCCCACCGCACGGCAGTGCGCGTCGTAGTCGTCCAGCGTGTAACCGCGGTCGAGGGCGAAACCCGCGACGAGACGCCCGGCCGGACGCACATGGGCCGCCGCCCCAGCCACCAGGGCCGGTTCCGTTCCCGGTGGGGTGAAGAGAGGGACATTGCCCGCCAGCACCACGACATCGAATGACAACCCCAGGTCGAGGTTGATCAGATCCCGCTGGTGCCAGCGGATCTCCGGGGCCAGCCGCCGGGCGGTGGCGAGCATCGACTCATCGGTGTCCACACCCGCCACGTCGATCCCGTGACGGGCCAGCTCGATGGCCACCCGGGTTCCACGTCATGCGGCCAGAGTGCCTCACGCGCGGGTGCGCGCGACCGTACCGGGCAGCGAGCGACTCCGGTCGCTTCCGGAATCCGTTCGATCGCGAAGACGGGCGTGGGGATCGGTGTGAGGCTGCGTCGGCCACCTGACGCCCGGGGGCGACCTGATCCGTCAGGCATGGACGACTCACCGCCGGGACGAACGCCCGCATCGCCGACCATGAGCACATCCCGATCTACGCGACCGCTAGGCTGAGCGCCCCACGACAAGCCAGGCAAGCAGCACTCACGAGAAGAAGTCAGCGGTACCAGGAAGGAACCAACCGCATGCCTGTCGAGTTCATTGGCACGATCAGTACCAGGGACCAGTCGGAGATAGGGCTGAGCGGCGGCCGGGTCATCGACAAGGACTCCCCTGGGAAGTTCGTCAGCGGCGGCCGGATCGCGGTGCACATCATCACCGGCGGCCATGACGCCGAGCAGCGCGCCGACGGCGACCACCTGACCAAGGACGAGCGGTACGCCCGCACCGACGAGTACCCGGACATCGTGAAGCCGGCCTGGACCGAGTCAGGGCCCTTCGGCTACCACGGCCAGTACTACCAGGTCGAGAACCACTACTCCGGCGTCAAGTCGGCCCAGCAGCCGAGGATCAGGCTGTACTTAGGCGGCTCGTCCTCGTCCCCGTCCTCGTCCTCGTCCTCGTCCTCGTCCGAGGCGGCCTACCGGGTCGGCGGCAAGCACACCGACACCTACGCCCTGTGGGGCGAGCCCCTGGCGGAGAGCACGGGAGTGGCGGCATGAGCGCCCAGAAGCGGCAGCTCAAGCTGGGCGCGATCACGATGGGCGCCGGCGGCCCCGGCCAGCCCTACCTCTGGCTCGACAAGGACCTTCCGGTCGATGCCAGCGTCAGCATCAACTGGCACATCGAGCAGGCCCGCCTGGCCGAGGAGGCCAAGTTCGACCTGGTCTTCATCGTCGACGGTCTGTTCATCACCGCGGACTCAGCGCCCCACTACCTCAACCGCCTTGAGCCGCTGACCCTGCTGTCGGCCCTGGCGGGCAGCACCAGCCATCTGGGTCTGGTCGCCACCGTGACGACCTCCTACAACGACCCGTTCAACGTCGCCCGCAGCTTCGCCTCCCTGGAGCTCATCTCCGGCGGCCGGTCCGGCTGGAACGTGGTCACCACCGGCGACGCGGGCGCCGCGGGCAATTTCTCCCGCGACGAGCACTACGACTACGACACCCGCTACGCCAGGGGCCTGGAGTTCGTCCAGGTCGCCCAGGGACTGTGGGACTCCTACGAGCAGGACGCGTTCCCGCGCGACCGTGCCACGCGCACCTTCCTCGACCCGGCCAGGCAGCACGCCCTGAACCACAAGGGCGAGCACTTCCAGGTCGTCGGCCCGCTGAACGTCTCCCGTTCCCCGCAGGGCCAGCCAGTCATCTTCCAGGCCGGCGACTCCGAGCAGGGCCGTGACCTCGGCGCCACGATCGGCGAGGCCATCTTCACCAACGCTTCGTCCATCGAGGCGAGCCAGGCGTTCTACAACGACATCAAGACCCGGGCGGCGAAGAAGGGCCGCGACCCGGGGCACATCGTCGTCATGCCCGGTACCTCGGTATTCGTCGGCGACACGGACGACCAGGCCAGGGAGATCGAGCGCGAGATCCAGACCGGGGACAGGGACTTCGACCGAGCCCTGGCGGGACTCGGCCGCCCGTTCGGCTGGCACGACTTCCGCCAGTACGACCTTGACGCCCCGTTCCCGCAACAGGCCCTCGCCCACGCGGAGCGCGGCTTCCGTACCAACGCCGAGAAGATCGCCAACAAGGCGAAGGAAAAGGGCTGGACGCTCCGCCAGACCGTGGAGTTCATCTCGAGCCCGCGCCCGACCCCGTTCGCGGGATCGCCGGAAACGGTGGCCACCCGGCTTCAGGAGTGGTTCGAGGGCCACGCCCTCGACGGCTTCAACTACCCCATCGGGCACCCCAGTCAGTGGCGGCGCTTCCGCGAGGAGGTCGTTCCGATCCTCCAGGAACGCGGCATCGTCCGCACCGAGTACGAGGCCACCACCCTCCGCGGCAACCTGGGCCTCCCGGTACCGGAAAACCGCTACACGAAAGCCCGCGAGGAGGAGTCCTCCGCACTGAGAAGCTGAGCGGTCGCGCAGATTGGCGTGCCGGCGTGTTGCCTGTCTTGCTGCCGGGGCGGAATACCGGCGGCACGGGCCTTGTTGCTCGCCATTGTTGATCAACAAGGAGGAGGCCCCATGCCTGCGATCCTTCGGCCCTGCGCGCTACGTTCCGGCGACCTCGTCGTCGTTACCGCGCCCTCGGGCCAGCTCGAGCCGGGTGAGGAACCACTGCTCGCCCGCGGTGTGGCGATACTCGAGCGGATGGGTTTCCGCGTGCGGGTCAGCCCGATGGTCAACCCGGCGCGGAATCGCTGGTGGGCGTCGGGCACTCCGGCGGAGCAGGCCGACGAACTCAATGTTCTGCTCCGGGACCCGGAGGTGCGGGCCATCATCGCGCATACCGGTGGACAGGCGACCATCGGCTATCTTGATTTGATCGATCTGGACGCGATCCGGGCCGACCCGAAACCGATCCTCGGCTACAGCGATATCTCGCTGCTGCACATGGCGTTGTACGCCAAGACCGGCCTCGTCGGCCTCCATTCCGACATCGCCACCCACGGTTTCGGCAGCGATTGGTACACGCTGGGCGACGAGGCCCGTCGCTCCGAGCTCGTCGACCTCTACACCCGTGTGCTCACCAAGGCCGAGGCGCCGGGCGTGCTGCCGGCGATGGGGGCTTGGGAAACCTGGCGGCCGGGCCGCGCGCAGGGACCACTGTTCGGCGGTTTGCTGAACCGCCTGGTCCTCCTGCAGGCGACACCGTTCGCGCTGGCCGCCGAACGGTTCGAGGGCGCCGTGTTGTTCTGGGAGGAGGTGCAGCGGCCGGTCTCGCGGATCTGGAACGACCTGCAGACCTTGCGGCTGTCCGGTGTGCTGGACCGGATCGCGGCCATGGTGGTCGGCATCCCGACCGAGGTCTCGCCCCACGAGGGTGGCGGAGAGCGCGCAGGTCTACGCGACGTGGTACTCGATGTCCTGGCGCAGCGTGACATCCCGGTCCTCGCCCAGGTCGACTTCGGCCACACCTCGCCCAACCTGCCGCTGCCTATCGGCGTCCGCGCACACGTGGACGCGGACAACCAGACGCTGTCCCTGCTCGAGTCGGCGGTCGCGGAAGCCTGAGCTCTGTTGGATAGTGGCGCAGGCCCGGAGGGCCGCTTCCCGTAGGGTTTCGCTTCTCCCGACCGGCCTGCCCGTCATGCCCGTTGCGGTTGCGCTGACCTGCCCTGACAGCCTGATCAACCCCCGAAGGTTTTCCGGAGCCGACCACTTAGCTAGGAACTCCTTCGAGAACGATCGTTTGACGACGGGCGGCCGGTCAGGAGAACCCGGTTGGCGACCACCTACAGGGCGGCCGGCCGGAACACGCCGGAAACGTGTCGTTCGGCCTTGAGGGCGTGGCTGGGAGGTTCTGAACCTATGCCGGCTCGGGTCGTTCCGGGTTCGGGACGAAGGCGGGTAGCGCGGCGAGACTGTGGCGCACGGCCTCGCCCCCGTACTCGAACATCTGCCGCTCGTAGTCGCCGACCGCGCCGAGGAGGTCTTGACGGCGTTCGACGGCCTCGATCAGGCAGCGGCACAGCAGGTCGGCATCGCGCAGGGCGGTGTTCGCACCGTTGCCGCCGGTCGGGGAGGTGGCGTGGATGGCGTCTCCGAGCAGCGTGACCGGACCGGGCGCCCAGCGCTCGCGGGGCTCGACCACCCGGATGGACAGCAGGGTGCTGTTGTCCGGGTCGGCCTGCTCGATGAGCGCCCGCAGGTCCGGATGCCAGCCCTCCATCCTGGACAGCGCGGCCTCCTGCGCGGTTGGGGCGCCGAGCGAGCCGTTCGGTGGCAGGAGCATGGCCCAGCGCACGTAGTCGCGGATATCGGGGAGGGTCACCTCGGGTGCCAGTTCCTCGGCCGCCTGCTTCGGCGGGGTACGGAACCGCATCGCTCCGAGCATCAGGCTCACCTCGTCCCCGGCGATCTTCGAGCCGAAGGCCGGCTCCAGGGCGACAAAGCGCTCGGTCAGCGGCGTACGGCCGATGACGAACCGGGTGCCGGTGTCGGTCGCGGTGGTCCGCGGCGAGAGCACCGCGCGGACGGCGGAGCCGACCCCGTCCGCCCCGACGAGCAGGTCGGCGGTGGCCGGGTCGCCGTGCGCGAACCGGGCTTCGACCTTGCCGTCGTCCAGCACGTCGTAGCCGGTCAGCGCGGCCCCGGTGCGCACGGTGAGTCCGGTCAGCAGCAGGTGCCGCAGCACATGCCGGTCGATCACGATCCCGCTCCTACCGGGGCCGAGCTCGCCGATCTGGTTCAGCTGCGGGTCCAGGATCAGCTGCTCGGCGTAGGCGTCACCGACGATCGCGTCCAGCAGCGGGTGCCAGCGCGGCGGCAGACAGCCGCGCAGCGCCTCGAACCCCGTCGGGCTCAGCACGAGCCGGTAGCCCTGGAACCGTGCGGTGATCGCCGGGTCCCGCTCGTACACGTCCGCCTCGATCCCGGCACCACGAAGACCCTGTGCCAGGCACAGACCTCCCAGACCGGCTCCGACCACGGAAACTCGCATCACAGACCTCCTGAACAGACTTTCAGAACCCTGCGCAGGACCGCTGAGCAGGGGGTACGCGAAACCACGCGAATACGAACTTAGTTCTTCACACACGACCTAAGCTCTACTTGGCGAACTTAGATCGTGTCAAGCTATAGTGATCGGTATGCCCTCCGATCCCCGGCAACGCCGAGCAGCTCGTCACGCCCAGCCCGCTGGGGAGCCCGCAGCGGCGCCACCACGCAAGAAGCCCATCACGGTCGACCGGATCACCGACGCCGCCCTGCAAGTCGTGGCCGCCGAGGGCTACGACGCACTGACCATCCGCCGAGTCGCCGCGGTACTCGGCACCGGGCCGTCGTCGCTGTACGCGCACATCGTCAGCAAAGAGGACATCGACGATCTGCTCGTCGGTCGGCTCTGCTCCGAGGTCGTGCTGCCCGAACCGGACCCGGCCCGGTGGCGCAAGCAGATCCTCGACGTGTACGCGCAGATCCGCGATCAGTACCTGAAATACCCCGGAGTCTCCCGTGCCGCGCTGGGCGTAGTCCCGACCAATCTCTCCACGTTGCGGGTCAAGGAAGGGCTTTTGGCGATCCTGCTCGCCGGCGGAATCGAACCGCGGAACGCCGCCTGGGTGCTCGATGCCCTGTCCCTCTACGTCAGCGCCTACGCCTTGGAGCAGTCGCTGGTCCAGCAGCGGCGCAGACACCCGGAGCAGGAATGGGTCCTCGGCCGCGAGGAGCTGATCCGCCGGTTCACCGCACTGCCGGCCGACACGTTTCCGCAGACCCGACGCTATGCCGCTGAGCTGACCTCCGGCACCGGACACGACCGGTTCGACTTCACCCTCGGACTGATAATGGACAACCTCACCCAGCTCCAGCCCCAGCCGACACCGGCATCGGACACCGCCGGCTGAACGCCGCAGCCCGAGGCGGGTCCGTACCGGTGCAACTCCCGATCATGGAAGCGGAGCGGGATCACGTGGAGCTGGGGCGGGGCGCGGGAGAAGAACGTCGGCAGCGGTCGCCGAAGGGGGCACGGGCCGTGGAACGGAAAGTCCGCTGCCCTGGTGCCGTCACACACCAGGGCAGCGGGGCAGTGGACCCTCATGGCACAGCTGTGAGCTGGTCAGCCGATGGGGTTGACGAAGGTGCCGGGGTGGGTGGCGCTGCGCTGGTCGACGAGGGTGTCGGACTCCCAGGGCCACCCGATCTTGAGGGCCTTGGTCTCGTCGGGCGGGGTGATCTCGACCCAGGTCGGCTGGTAGAAGCCCTCTTCCTCCGCTGTGAAGGCGAGGTTGAGGGTGAACTCGGTGCTCTGGCCGGCCTCCACCTCCACGGAGCTCCACTTCTGCGAGGAGCGGACCAGGGACCAGCGCTCGCCGCCGTTGATCGAGGTCAGGTCCACACCGGGGAAGCCGCCGATCCTGCAGGAGTAGGAGCCCTTGTTCATCAGGACGATGGTGGCGGTCGTCCCGCCGTCCTCCGGCACCGGGAGCGCGTCCTGGCCCGTGGCGAAGGCGGCCTCCAGGTTTTCGGTGCGGCAGCGCTCGACACCCGCGTGCGCCCTGCCGCCGCCTTCGGTGGCGGCCTGCCCGCCACCCGACTGATCCTGCGCGGCGCCTGCCTCCGAGCCCCCCTTGGCCTTGGTATCGGAACCCTGCGCACCACCCTGCGCACCGCCGGAGGAACCCGAGGAGCCGCTGGACCCGGCCGGGGCCGTGTCGGCCTGGCCCGCGGACTTCGTGTCACCACCGTCCGAGCCGTTGCAGGCCGTCAGGGTCAGGGCGGCGGCCGCGGTCAGGACCGCGGCGGCGACGCGGAGGGTGCGACGGCGGGCGATGCGGGCAGTGGTGTTGGAGCGCATTTCGGGTCCCCCGGAGCGGTCGGTGTCGTGTTCTGCTCGGTACGACAACAACTCTGACCGGGGCCGCTACCGCACCACTACCGCACCACCGCCGTCCCGCTAACATCCGGCTAACACGACTGCGCCCAGGGAAAAGACGCCAAGGTCAGGCCCGTCCCCGCCATGGCGGCGAGCAGTCGGGCACACCCGCCGCGCGCATGGAACTCAAGGAACTCGCCCGGCATGAGGTCGGACGATGAGACTCGCCGCCCGAGCGGGGGCATTGGTCCATGCTTTCCGGGCCCGGATAGTTCGCCGACGGCAAAGACACGGGTGACCCGACGTCTCCGAACGGCCAGGGCCCGGTCAGCGTCGCCGGCCCTGGGGGAACTGCCCGAGGTGAACCGCACGATGGACGACCACCGCCAGGCCCCGCATGTCCTCGGTGAAGGCATCGACGCGGATCCGGCGTCCGCTGTGCAGCCGGATCTCGCACGTAGAGCCCATGCCCCGGGCGTCGGCGAGCGGCCGGCCGTCACCGCCAGAGGTACTCACCTGCGCGACGTCCTCCCAGGGGATCACGGTGGCGGTGCCCGCCACCCGGTGGGTGAACCCCCGCTCATGAATGTCGAAGCACTGCTCCCGGGTACGGAACGCCTGCACCAGACGCCAGATCCCCAGACCCCACCCCACCAGGCCGACCCCGAGCAGCAACCCCGCCAGCGCTGGGGCCCCTTCGGTGGTGCCCACCGATGCGACCGCCACCGGCACCCCGAAGGCCGTGCCCACAGCCCCGGCCATCAGCCAGATACCAGCCTGCCGCAGGCGTCTCGCGCCATCGGTCCGGTGCTCCCGCACGAACCTTCCCAACCGCTTGGCCGCTTCCGTACGCCTCATCGGGCCCCCTCCCGGGTCGTGAACACCTCAAACTATGCCCCCGCCACCGAGCGATTCACTACTTCGGGCGTTGTGAGGACTCCTGATGGATACCGGTCCAGAGCCGATCCACGACCGATGCCCCGTACGGCCTCGCCACCCGTTTCCGGGGCTCACCGGAGTTCCCGCCGCTCGTAGAACGCACGTTCCGGCAACGCGCGGTAAATTCCCGGTGCCGTGCAGCTGAACGCGAAATGGGAATCGGAAAGATCGGCGAACAGAGCATGGGAGTGGCACAACCCCGCGTGGATTTTCCACGTCGAAACGGGTGATCGGAAATCAGATCCACCCCCACGGAGGTTTTTCGTGTCCACCCTTGGCCCGCGTTCCCGCCGCGTCCGCCCGGTCGGCGTCGCCGCCTTACTGGCCGTCGCGGCCAGCACCGGACTCTTCGCCTGGAACGCCCAGGCCGCCACCTCGCCCGCGTCGTCGCCGGTGTCGTCGGCCGCGTCGCCGGCCACCGTGACCGTCACCGACGGAGCGATGGCCTACACGGCGGCCGACGGCCAGACCAACAAGCTCACCATCAAGCGGGTCAGCGAGACCGACACCACGCTGACCTTTGGCGTCGACGACGTTGTCGAGATCAACGCCGGCACCGACTGCACCCACCCCACCGCAACCGACCTGACGTATGTGACCTGCACCGTGCCCGTCCCCGACCCGGACCACGGCGGCGACCAGGGCAACGTCGAACTCGGCGACGGCAACGACAGCGCCAAGATCTCCGGCGGCGATGTGAACGTCGACGGCGGGACCGGCGACGACACCATCATCGGCGCCTCCGTCGCGGTGGGCGGCGACGGCGACGACACCATCAGCCACGCCACCAACGCGAACGGCAACGCCGGCAACGACACCATCACCGACTCGTTCGCGGTGTGGGCCGGGGACGGCGACGACATCGTCACCGGCGATGACGTGGCCAACGAGATCTACGGCGGCCCCGGAAACGACCACCTCGACGGCGCCGGCAACGATGACACGATCGACGGCGAAGGGGGCGACGACACCATCAAGGGCGGACCGGGCAACGACTACCTCTTCGGTGGCCCCGGCCAGGACGACATCGACGGCGGCCCCGGCGACAACGTCATCGACCAGGATGGATCGGTCCCCGAAGGATTCTGAGAGGACCTCAAAAGACCGCAAGGCATCTCGGGGACCTGAACAACAAGACGGGCCCGGGCGGCGACCCCCGCCGGGGCGCCCCCCCCCCGGGCCCCCGGGTTTGACCCACCCCCCCGCTGCGCCGCTCCCCGGGGGGCGCCACCCGGGCCAGCAGATTCCCTTCATCGCCGACTCCTCCGCGTGGTGGCTGGGCGATTGGCTCATC
>NZ_JBHYVB010000006.1:0-31258 GCF_042750115.1 Streptomyces sp. NPDC059455 | reverse complement strand
GCTCCACTTCTCTATCTGTCAAACACAAAACCCCCACCCTCCTCTCGTCCCTCCAAAACACCCCGGCCCGCCCGCGGGGCCCCCCCCGCCCCCGGTTCCGCCGCCGAGCGGGCAACACAACTCGCCCCCTGACCAGACCATCCGCCGGCCAGTGACCACGCGGTGCTCGGCGTAGGCGGCGTCCGACCTCGCCACCCAGGCCGACCACACCGGACGCCCCACCGAGGCCGCCCGCATCAACCGCGCCGCCCTGAGAGAACGCCACCTGGCCGCCACCGAACGCGTCTACGACCGCGCCCACCCCACGGGCGCCGAAAGCTAGCTGCCTTCCCCACCCCCGCCGAGCTGTGACGTGGTCCGGGCCCTCCAGCGCCTGCCAGAAGGAGTGCGTGGAAACGGTGCTGGTCAGCTCCCACTGACGGTCCCGCAGCCGTCGCACTTCCGCCTGATCCTCCTCGGACCACCCTCGGGAGACGGTCATACAGCGCCTTGAGGGTGTGGGCGACCTGGTGAAGCTCTTTCTGCGCGGTGAGCAGGTTCTCAGGTACTTCGGGGGCTTATCGCCGTCGCGTGACATGGTGCGCCTTGCCGTCGTTGAGAAACGGGGCGGGACTGGAGGACGGCGGCCCGGGATGTGCGGATGTTCCTGCTCCACGCGGTGGTGAACAAGGTCGCGCCCGGCTGGGTGCTGGAGCAGCTCTACGAGCTCCGGGGCAGGGGCCGGGCTGCACCGGTGTGATGTCCACTTGCTGATGGACTCGCGCTCGCGGGGCTGCGCGGTGGAGGGGCCGCACCTGCATGTGGTGCGGCGGCAGAACGTCAACGGGGCGTGGTCGAAGTCGCGGAAGTCGTGGGTGATGCCGGTGGACTTCCTGGTAGTGCGGGCCGCCGACCAGTACGCGCTGGAGCACCATGAGGTGCTCGGCGAGGCTGGTGGTGACTTTCTGCTGGTCAACTTGTTCCGCCCGCCGTATGGCTCGCCGGTGACCTGTGATGCGATCGGGGAGCTGTGCGAGTCGCTGTCGCGCCGGGCAGGTCTTGGTCGGCGGGTGTGTCCGCGGATGTGTCGTCATGCGATGGCCAGCAACGTCGTCGATGCCGGCGGCTCGCTGGATGAGGTCCAGGCCCTGCTGGGGCAGAAGCATCCGTCCTCGCCCCGTCCGTACCTGCATGCGGACCCGTCGCGGTTGCGCGCGGGCTTCCCTTTGAGGAGTTCGTGGCGGTTGCCCGGCGCCCGTCCTGGGCGATCGGGGTCTGCCCGTGCCGGGTTCCGCAGTGTGAGCGGCCGAGCCGGCCGGACGAGTGCGTTTGTGCTCGTCACACCTGTACCAGCAGCAGAAGGTCTACCGGCTGCCTTTGCCGGATTTCCTCGCGCACCGCGACGTGCGGCCATTGCCGGCCCTGGAGCTCTGCCGGGTCGTGGCCTGCGACCGGCAGAGGGAGAGCCGGGAAGGCTACCGCCCTGCCCACGCCGACCAGCGCCGTCGCCTCCGGCCGAAGCGGCGCACGTGCTTGAGGACGCTCTTGGCCAGCGTCTGGTCGTGCTGGGGAACAGGACTCACCCAGCCCTGGCTCAGGGAGAGCGCCAAGGCATGGGTCCTGGACGATCTCCCCAAGCGCCGCGGGAGGAGCGGTAAGAACACCGTCCAGAGACGAAGTCATCGACATATACGTTGTCGTCGAAGATTACATACTCGTCACCGGAGAGAATCTTCCTCTGGCCACTATTGATGTCGACCGACTTGGTCAGAATCGCCTTACTCTTGGAACCGGACGGGGGCTGGTGCCTGCTCCGCCCGCGACGTAGAACTCGTCGGCACCGGTAATGTCTACGGCGTCACCGCAGTACACGGATTTCAGCGCGATGGTGACACGCTTCTGGTTGCTGCTCGCATCTGCCACGAAATTCTCTTCCCCTCAAGAAGTCAATCCGGAGCATGTGCCCACGGTCGGTATCCCTTGGGCAGCCGCTCCGCATTGACGTGCCGGACCGGCCTTACGGGGCCCAGGGCCGACTTGGTAATGCACAGTTCGCTGGAGGCTTGCAACGGGTGCTAGTCGTTGACGCGGCGACCCCTCGCGCGTCAGTCCAGGCAGAACTCATTGCCCTCGGGGTCGGTTGTGGCGCCCCGCTGCAGGCCAGCGCACGTGTGGGCGGGGAATCAAGCAGAGCGACTCTGGGGGCGGCCCGAGCACCGGGTGGCCGTTTCCAGGGCTCTGGCCGCGGTTCCGTGAAAGCGTAGGTCAGCGACGGGAAGACACCGTCCCTCGATGTCCGTGCTGTCGCGATCAATGCGCTCAGGGACGTAGGGACAGTCGTCGGCTGTCTTGTGATGATCGACGGCTCGGCCGGTTCACGCCTGGAACTCGGTGAGATCGATGGCGTGAACGCGCAGCGGGTAGCCGTACACCGGGTGCGCCGTCTCCCGCTCGGGCACCATGCCGAGCTTGCGGATGACGTTCTCGGAGGCGTTGTCCCCCACCTGGTTGATGCTGATGACGCGGTCCAGGCCGCGGTCCTGGAGCGCGAACTCCAGCGTGGCGTGCGCGGCTTCGGACGCGTATCCCTGGCCCCAGAACTGTGGCCCGAGCCGCCAGCTGATCGCCACGGCGGGCATCATCTCCGGCAGGAACTCGGGCACGGACAGTCCCGTGAAGCCGATCAATTCGCCCGAGGCCAGCAGCTCGACGGCGAAGAGGCCGAAGCCTTCCTCGTCCCACTCCTCCTCCCATCGCTCGATGGCCTCCACCGTGTGGTCCAGGTCGCGCACCGAGCCGTCGTCGATCCAGCGCATAACCCGCGGGTCCGCGTTGATGTCCGCCATCGGCGCGAGGTCGTCGTCGTGCCAGCGGCGTAGGAGGAGACGGGATGTGCGGATCTCGGTCATGCGCCCATCCTGCCGAAGGCAAGCGCCTCATCGCTAATCCGGCGCTCGCCCGCGCCGCCGCTCCGGAACCACAAGGCATCAAGCCGCCTGCACCGCACACCGTGACAGGGGAGACATCGGGGGCCGACGGCCGGGCAGACGACATGCCACTTCGGCAGCTCGGTCGAGAGGTGAGACCGATTCGGCGACAGCCTGCCGCAGCACAAAGATCATTCACGGAAGCGCGGTCAGACCCTTTTCCAGACAGCGCCATCATAGTCACGCCGTCCGGATTGGCCCGCTGCGCCAGGCCAACGGCGACAGCGGATCGGCGGGCCCGCGCCGTGCCCAGTCGACGCCGCGAGCCACCGCTTGGCCCAGGCCTGGCTCTGGAACGCCCTTCGTCGCGGCGGCAACCACGTCCACGCCGTTGGGGTTCGCGCGGAACCAGCGGCGGTTCTGCTCGGTCGCGTACGCCCGGCGCGCCTCCGCTTCGGCTTCCTCGGTCCGGCCCAGCATCGCCAGGGCGCACCGCCGGTGCTCCGATGCCGCCCGGCGAGAGCCCCGTCGAACAGCGAAGTCCGGGTCCGTCTCGCGCAACACCTTGTACTGACCGCCCCCTCCGGTTTCGACCCTGGGGCGCCTTCCCTCCTTCCCTGACCTTCGCCACGGCCGACGACTTGAAGACGCCTTATCGAAAGCGTACTGTCGAAAGTGCGTTTTCGATACTTGGCGTTCAAGCAGTTGGCCCGAACTCGGACCGACAACCGGCGACGGGAATCACTGATGAGTAAGCAGGCACCGGCCTCCAACCGGCGCAAGCGGCTGACGGAGGAGCGCGAACGGGAGATCCTCGACGTCACCTTCGACCTGGTCGCCGAGGTCGGCTACGGGGAAGCGACCGTGGACGAGGTGGCCAGGCGGGCGAAGGCGAGCACGGCCACGCTTTACCGGCAGTGGGAGAACAAGCCCAGGCTCGTGATCACGGCGATGATGGCGCGCAAGTACGCGCCCCTGCCGCACATCGACGCCGGCAGCCTGCGCGATGACCTGGTGGCGCTGGCTCGCATGATGCCGGCACCGCACCCCAAGGGCGCCCCGACCCTGGGAATCTGGCAAGCGGTCATGTCCGACCCGGCCCTCGCCCAGGCACTGAGGGACGTCCTGTTCGCCCCTTACCTCGACGCGCTGCGCACCATCCTGGCGCGGCACGTCGAGCGCGGAACGATCCGTCCCGACAACCCGGCCCTGGCGCACGTCGAGATGTTCCTGATGGGCAGCGTCTTCGTGGAGAAGCTCTTCACTGGCACCGAGGCCGACGCCGACCAGCTCATCGCGGTCATGGACGCCCTGCTGCTGCCGGCACTGACCCGTCGCAGCTGACCCCTTCCTCTTCTGGCCGACGTCCCTTGGACCCGCCAGTACGCGCACGAAAAGACAAAGGAATTCGGCAATGAGCAGAGCTTCGACCGATACCGTCCTGGTCACCGGAGGCTCCGGGTTCCTGGGCGGCCGTGTGATCGCCCAGGCGCTCAGGGAGGGCTACCAGGTCCGCACCACGGTGCGGTCCCTCAGCCGCGAGGCGCAGGTCCGCGAGGACTTGGAGGCCATGGATGTGGATGCGGGTGAGCGGCTCACTTTCGTGAAAGCAGACCTCACCGCGGATGAGGGGTGGGCCAAGGCGGTGGCGGACTGCCGCTACGTCCTGCACACCGCCTCCCCCTTCCCGGGCGGCGAGCCCGACCACGAGGACGACCTGATCGTCCCCGCCCGGGAAGGCACGCTGCGCGTGCTGCGTGCGGCCCGCGACGCAGGCGTCGAACGCGTTGTGGTCATCTCCTCGTTCGCCGCCATCGGCTACGGCAGGCCCGCCACCGAACAGCCCTTCACCGAGGACGACTGGACCGACCCGGACAGCGACATCCCCGCCTACATCAGGTCCAAGGTGCTGGCCGAGCGGGCCGCCTGGGACTTCGTCGAGCGCGAAGGCGACGCCCTCCAGCTCGCCACCGTCGCCCCGGTCGGCATCTTCGGCCCCGTCGTCGGTACCGACCACTCCTCCTCGATCAACATGATCACCGGCCTGTTCAGCGGCGCCATGCCGGGCGTACCCCGCCTGTACTTCGCCGTCGTCGATGTCCGGGACGTCGCCGACCTGCACCTGAAGGCCATGACCGCCCCCCAGGCCGCAGGCGGACGCTTCATCGCCGCCGCCGGCGACGCCGTCTCCCTGCACCAGATCGCACTCGCCATCCGCGACCGGCTCGGCGCCGCCGCCAGTGCCGTCCCGGCCGCCGAACTTCCGGACGAGACGGTACGCAAGGCCGCCGAGGCCAACCCGGCTCTGAAGGGCATGCTGCCCAACCTCGGCAAGATCCGCCACGTCAGCAACGACAAGGCCCGCACCGTGCTCGGCTGGAACCCCCGCAGCAGCGACGACGCCGTCGCGGCCACCGCCGAAAGCCTCCTGGAACTCGGCCTCCTGCCCGCCATAAACCCCGCATAGGCGCAAGCGCACACCTGCGCTCTTGGCTGATCGACAGGTCCACGGCGAGCCGGCGTCCCGGAGACCGATCCGGGGTCCCGGTCCGCCGTTCACACGCAAGCGGCAATATGGACCTCCCCCACGCCCCGTCAATCACACCACCCTCCAGGCTCCGCCACTGGGACGTGTTGCGATGAAACAGACTTCACCGATGGAAACAACCTCGCAGCAGCTGTTTCCGAACCCCGCAGCAGGCTTTGGCAGCCGCTCAGCGGACCCGACCGAAGGTCTCAGCCTGGCCACCGGGTTGCGTCAGACCTGAGTCCGGTCAGCCGCTTGAGTCTCTCCCGGCGGGAGGGTGCAGGCTCGCGGTCATGAGCGGCACTGATTTCGACGGACGCTTCGCCGTGGTAGCGGGCGCGAGTAAGCGTGCCGGGCCGGCGACGGCACGTCGGCTCGGCAACGCCGGGGCCAGACGAGCGGCCCGCGGTCCGGTAGTGCCTCGTGTCCGCGGGCAGCGGGCGCCGAACAGAACGAGGGAGGTGTGGGTCTGCCGCGCAGACGCACACCTCCCTCGTGATCGGCAGGCTTGGTCAGCTGTCGGCCTCGGCCGCCCCCGTGACCGCGGAGGCGAAGTCCGGCTGTACGCCCAACTGCGCGAGCAGGGCGCTGATGCCGAAGTAGCAGTTGAACTCCTTGATCTTGCCGTCTTCGACGTACCAGAAGTCGGCGGCCGGGACACTGAGCTTCGCGCCGGTCGGCTGGATGACGCCGACGGGCGTTTCGAACGGCCCGGCGAAGGTGCCCTCGATTGTCAGCTCGACGGCCACGATGTTGCCCATCACATGGACCCGGTGGAGCTCCCGGTGGATGTCCGGCACCAGCCGGCCCATGGTCACGACCTGGTCACCCAGTTGCTCACCGCGGAAGCTCTCCCCGGCGACGACGTTGTTGAACACGCCGTCCTCGGCGAACAGGTCCGTGAATCCCTGGACGTCCAGGACGTCGCCTTCCGCCGCGTGGTACGCCGCCTCTACCACGGCTGCTGCGTTGGGGAACATCGCAGCTCTCCCTCCCATGAAGTTAATCAATCGATTGATTAGAATCATGCCCACACCCGGGAGCCCTGTCAAGCAATCATTTGAATTGTTGGGTGAGACCGTCTCCGCCCTGGTCAGCGGCCGACGGCGGGGTACCCGTGGAACGCTCCGGCCACCACGGGGATCAGCTGGCGCTCAATCTGCTCGGTGGGCATGGCGGCCAGCTCGGCACCGATGGGTGCCAGCGCGAGCCAGTTCAGCATGCCGGCGGCACACCGCGTCCGGAAGATGAGTTCCTGCTCCTCGACTCCGGGAAGGTTCACCATCAGCACCCGGAGGGCATCCTGGCGGGCCCGGTCGAACTTGCCGGCCAGCCGACCCCACCCCTGGGGCGGATCGATTCCGACGCGCGCCACGGTCCGCATCACGGCCAGGTCTTGTCCACCGGCCCCCAGCGCGCGCACCATCGGCCGCGCGAACGCCTCCGCCAGCTCCTGGAGTGTCGAAGTGGCACCAAGGGATTCGACGGCCAGGATCTGCGCGTCCAGGTACCGTTCCAGAGCCCGCTCGATCGCCGACTCGCACAGCCCTTTCAACGATCCGAAGTGGTAACTCACCGCGGCGACATTGGCGCCGGCGCGGTCTGTGACCTCGCGGAGCGTCAAGCCTTCCTGCCCTCTTTGCGCGAGCAGTTCCAGGGCGGCCATCAGCAGGCCGTCCCGCGTGCGCTGACCGGCCTCTCTACGCAAATCCGTCTTTTCACCCCGTGCCACGGCATGAACTCAAGCAGTTGCTTGAGTTCATTGTCAAGCAGCGGCTTCGGCGCATCGCGGAAGCCGCGCACCGGACGTTCTCCTGGAGCGACTGAGTCGTCATGGCCGCACTGCTCCGACTCGTCAGCAAGCAGCGGCGTACCCAGGTGGCCTTGCCGGTCGCCTCGTCCCACGACCGGCGTGCCTGCTGCCCGCGGGAACAGGCTCACCACCGTCCGGCGCGGCGGCCTCGTGTCCAACTCACAGCATGCCTCCCGTGAATGGCCCGGCGCAGGCCATCGTCCCGCCGACCGCGCCCTCCGCTGGCGGCAGTACCAAGCCGGGCAGTAGCACCCTGATCGCGGCTGATGCCAAGGGAGGTGTCCGCGGCGACCTCTCGCCATCTCGCGGAGAACCCTTCGCCCCAGAGGCCCGCGCCCATGAACGCCGGTCCGGCCGGCCCAAGGCGACCGGATACAGTGCCCGAGAGGGCAGCCTGGTCAGGGAGGGGAAGCGTGACCGACACCAGCAACACCCGGCCCGCCGAGGGTGAGGCGCAAGCGCCGCGGCAGAGCCGACTGCGCCGCCTGATGCGCTTCATCCCCCTGATCGCCCCCGTCCTGCTGTGGGCCGTGCCCTGCTGGGTGCTCCTGCTCACCGGCCAGCACTGGCCGCTGCCCGTCACGCTGGTCGGCACCGCCCTGTTCACCCTCGGCCTCATCGGTATGCCGCTCGCGATGGCGCGCGGCCACGGCCGGCGCCAGCAGGACCGGGCTGCGATCATCGGCGACACCCTGCTGGGCACCAGCTGGATTCTGTTCACCTGGTCCGTCCTGCTCGGCGTCCTCTTGCGGCTCGCCCTGACCGTGGCCGGCGTCGGCGAGAGCCAGGACCGGGCCCGAATCGTCACCTGGGCCGTCCTCGGCATCACCGCCGTACTGCTCGGCTGGGGGTACGCCGAGGCCCGCCGCGTGCCACGCGTGCGCCAACTCGACGTGCAACTCCCACGGCTGGGTGCCGGGTTGGACGGCATCCGCGTCGCCCTCATCACCGACACCCACTACGGCCCGCTCGATCGCACTCGCTGGTCGGCGCGGGTATGCGAGACGGTGAACACTCTGGAAGCCGACCTGGTCTGCCACACCGGCGACATCGCGGACGGCACGGCCGAACGCCGCCGCGCCCAGGCCGCCCCACTCGGCACCGTGCGGGCCACCCGCGCCCGTGTATACGTCACCGGCAACCACGAGTACTACAGCGAGGCCCAGGGCTGGGTCGACCTGATGGACGAACTGGGCTGGGAACCGCTGCGCAACCGCCATCTGCTGCTCGAACGCGGAGGCGACACCCTCGTGGTCGCCGGCGTGGACGACGTCACCGCCGAGTCCTCCGGCCTGGCAGGCCACCGCGCCCACCTCGCCGGAGCCCTGAACGGCGCCGACCCCGACCTGCCCGTCCTGCTCCTGGCACACCAGCCCAAGTTCATCGACCGGGCGGCAGCCGCCGGCATCGACCTCCAACTCTCCGGCCACACCCACGGCGGCCAGATCTGGCCCTTCCACCACCTCGTCCGCATCGACCAGCCCGCCCTCGCCGGCCTCAGCCACCACGGCCCCCGCACCCTCCTCTACACCAGCCGCGGCACCGGCTTCTGGGGCCCGCCCTTCCGCGTCTTCGCCCCCAGCGAGATCACCCTGCTCGTGCTCCGCTCCCCACACCCGCCCACCTCGGCATAGCACTCGACGGGCCGACACATCCGCATGGAGCAGTCCACGAGCCGAGGGATGCGGCGGCAATCCCGGTAGTCGCTCCATCTCACGACCACACGGCCCCACGACCACGCGCTCTTTTTCCCCCCGCACAGTTCTCAGCCGAATAGGCGGCGGCCTGTAGCGGGAGCGTCTACTCGCCGGATGGCCGGATACTGGCGCGCCTGGCACATTATTTCCTGCGTCACTGCACTCCCGGCAGATCTCCGCACTTCTGGCCGCGACAAGGGGAATCCCCAGGTCAGCCCCCTATCGGGCATGAGGTGGTCGCGTGGTGTGTCCCTCGGTGAAGACTGGGAGTGTCGGCGCCCCGCACCACTCCCCGGAGGCGATCACCATGCGCTTCTCCGCCGCCCGTGGACGCGTCTACCACCGCTGCGGCCCAACTCCGGCGGGTACTTCCAAGGCCGCGTAGTCAGCCTGCGCGTTTCCATTGCGGCGGTGTCCGGATCAAGTTGACCGAACGCACCGGGCACTTCGCGGTATGCGGCGTGACCCGCACCGATGAGGTTTCCGGCAAGGGCAGAGGCCGGCCGTGCGGAGTCGGCCGACCAGGTTGTCGTGGTGTGCCGCCGCGGTGAAGCGCGTCATTTGTCGGCTGGGGTGGGGGCTTGGGGGAGGCGTAGCTGGAAGCATGCTCCGAGGGTCCGGGGGGCGAGGGTGAGGGTGCCTCGGTGGCGGTGGGCCAGGTCGCGGGCGATGGCGAGGCCCAGGCCGGTGCCGCCGTGGTCGCGGGAGCGGGCGTCGTCGAGCCGTACGAAGCGTTCGAAGATGCGCTCGGCGTCCTCGGTGGGCACGCCCGGTCCGTCGTCGTGCACCGTGAGGACGACCCAGGCGTCCTCGTTACGGATGGTGATCTGGATGCGGTGTGCGGCGTGGCGGACGGCGTTGTCGATGAGGTTGCGCAGCAGCCGTTCGTATTCGTCCGGGTTTCCGTGTGCGGGTGCGGGGGCGGTGCTGTCGCAGGTGAGGGTCAACGGTCGTTCGGTGAGGGGGTATTGCTCGGTCAGCCGGGAGGCGAGGGCTGTCAGGTCGACGGTTTCGGGGTCGGCTGTGGGGGTGCGGGTGTCGAGGCGGGCGAGGAGCAGCAGGTCTTCGGCGAGGGCCTGGAGGCGGCGGGTCTGTCGTGCGGCGGTGGTGGCCGCGGCGGGCCAGTCGGTGCGTTCCGGGTAGGCGAGCGCGACTTCCAGGCTGGCCAGCAGTGTGGTGAGGGGGCTGCGCAGTTCGTGGGCGGCGTCCGCGACGAAGCGGCGTTGCTGGGCGGCGGCGTTGTCGAGGCGTTGGAGGGTGGTGTTGATGGTGGTGGCCAAGGCGGTGATCTCGTGTCCCGTGGCGGGGACGGTGACGCGTTCGCGGGGGTCGCTCGGGGTGACCGAGGCGGTGAGGACACGGATGGCTTCGACCGGCCGCAGCGCGATGCGGACGGTGAAGTAGGCGATGGCGGCGATCAGCACAAGGCCGACGAAACCGGCCCGCAGCAGCAGGTCGTCGGTGGTGCCGGCGATCTCCTCGGCTGTGTCCGGGAGCACCACCACATAGGCCCGCAGCGTGGCGTCGGCGGTGACGCCCAGGGCGGCGGCCTTGTCCTTGCCCAGTTCACCGGCCCAGATGTCGTTGTACAAGACCAAGTAGGTCTTGCCGGCCAAGTCGTATCCGTGCACGGGGTTGTAGTCGCGGCGCTCCGGTATGCGCAGGGGCTGCGTCGTATAGCCCCAGCTGTCACTGTCATCCTTTGGTGTCGGGGCGGAGAGCGCGGGTGGAGCGGGCAGCACATGGCGGGCGCGGGGATCGAAGTCCTGCATGGCTCCGCCGGAGGCGACAGCGGTGCGCCGGCCGGTCGCGACGACCTCGTACGGCGCGGCGCTTGCGGGACCGGGAACCGAACCATCCCTCAGCTGATCCACGAGAGCGGCGAGATTCCGCTCGGCACGGTTTTCGGCGATGGTCATGCTCTCGCGGTAGACCTCCTGGTGCACCCACCAGCCGATGCCGACCAGGACAACGGCCGCGGCCAGGGCGGCGGCCAGGGCCGTGCGGGCTCGTACCGAACGCGGCCACCAGTGGCGTCGCGGCTCAGTCGCGTTCACGGTCGTCCACCAGGCGGTAGCCGGTACCCCGTACGGTCTGCAGGGACTGCCGCTGGAACGCGGTGTCCACCTTCTTGCGGAGGGCGCTGACGCGCACCTCCACCAGGTTGGGATCCTGGGCTTCGTCGGGCCACGCGTGATAGAGCAGATCCGTTTTGGAGACCGCCTGGCCCGCGCGGCGGGCCAGCAGCTCCAGCACGGCGAACTCCCGGGGTGTGAGTTCCACCCGGGCCCCGGCCCGGCGGCAGACCCGGCCGGCGACATCCAACGAGAGGTCACCCACGGCAAGGACGGGCGGGGCGACCGCGGCGGCTCGTCTGACCAGGGCCCGCAGCCGTGCGACGAGCACCATGTAGGAGAAGGGTTTGGCCAGGTAGTCATCGGCCCCCGTGTCCAGGGCCTCTGCCTGATCCCACTCCCCGTCCTTGGCGGTGAGGACCAGGATGGGGGTCGCGTTGCCCTCCCGGCGCAGCTGGGCGCAGACCTTGTAGCCGTTGAGTCCGGGCAGCATCAAGTCCAGTACGACAAGGGCGTATTCGCCGGTCCGGGCCATCCACAGTCCCTGCCGGCCGTCATGGGCGAGGTCGACGCTGTAGCCCTCGGCGGTCAGACCGGTGTGCAGGGTGTGGGCAAGGTCCACCTCGTCTTCGACCACCAGGATGCGCATGCGGTGCAGCCTTGCACAGCGCCGGCCCGCCTTCCTGATCGGCCGGTCAGGTTGGATCAGCAACCGGTCAACGAGGTCCCGGCACGCTGGCGGAGTGTCTTCGCCACCGCCGAAAGGCCCTGTCGCCGATGTCCGTTGATGAATGTGGCCCCGCCGTGGCCAGGACGGTTTCCCCTCCCATACCCGCCCGTCGACAATCACCGAGCCCGGCCAAAGCCGTTGTCGTCATCGCGCCCTTGTCGCGCCTAGTGGGACGTTCGTCAGCTCCACAAGAGTTCCGCAGGAAATACTGAACGGACGACCATTGCCTCTCTCCGTCTTGGCGGTCCAACCGCCTATAGATAGTGTTCATGCCGACAGATTCGCATGGGCGCGCACACGCTGGCGCCAACACTACGTCCCGATTTCGGCTACCGCCCTGGCCCTGCCGCTGTATGCGGTATGGGCCGCCTATCTGGCAACAGGCGGCGGTGATCTTGCCGCGCAATTATCATGGGCGGATTTCGTCTCCCGACACCCCGGATCCCCCTACAACCTGGGCTGGTACGGAGGCATCCATGTCGGCAACTACAGTGTAATTGCGCCGCAGTTGATGGCACTTCTTGGTGTGCGGACTGTCACCGCGGGGGCGGGAGTCATTGCCTCGTGGTTCGTGGGGCGTGTGTTCGTTCGTAGCGGAGTAAGCCGTCCGCTGTGGCCTACGCTCCTGGCGGTCCTGTCTCTCTGGGCGAATGTCGCATCGGGGCGCTCGACTTTCGCACTGGGCGTGATTCTGGCACTAGTGTCCTGTCTCAGCCTGGCAGGTTCCAGCCGGCGCTTGGTCCTGGCATCGGCGTTCAGCGCCCTGGCGACTCTGGCCAGTCCCGTCGCAGGGCTGTTTCTCCTGGTTCTTGGGGCAGGGTGGCTCTTGAACCGGGACATTGGAAGAGCTATCGCTGTTTGTGCACCGCCTGTCGCAGTGGTCGCTTTGACAATCTCGCTCTTTCCTTTTAGCGGCGTAATGCCCATGGCAACGGACGATATTTGGAAACCAGCCCTCTTCGGAATCGTTCTGGCGCTGCTGGCACCGCGAGAGTGGAGGACTCTACGTTTCAGTTCCGCGGCTTATGCGTCAGGCGTGATTTTGACCGGACTGATTTCTTCGCCGGTCGGTTCCAACGTAATCCGTCTCGCTGAACTGTTCGGGCCTCCGGTGCTTCTCTGCGTGCTACTCGAGCGCGGCGTTCACATAGTGCCAAGGATAGCTATCGGGCTTTCTCTCGCTCTTTCTGTGCAGTGGGTGACGGCACACACTATCCATGTGCTCAATATGTCGACACCTGTGCCGTCATGGGCGTCCCACACGCAAGGCGTGCTGAAAGCACTCGACCGTTTGCATGCGGACCGCACGCGTGTGGAGGTAGTGCCTGCTGTCAATCATCGTGAAACCACCGTACTCGGTCCTCACGTGAATCTGGCGCGGGGGTGGAATCGTCAGCTCGATGTAGAACGTGGGGGCCTGTTCTATGAAAACCAGTTCACGATTGGAAAATATCGCGCATGGCTCGACAAGTGGGCGGTAGGTTATGTCGTCTTGCCGGGGGGTGAGCCTGACTGGGCGGCAAAAGACGAAGCCAAGCTCGTCCGCGGCAGACCAAGCTGGCTGGAGCCGGTGTGGCACGACTCCCAGTGGCAGATTTATCGGGTGAAGGGTGCCAGGCCAATTATCTCAGGCGCAGATGCGTCAGTCGTCAACAGTGACGGTGCAAAATTTGCAATACAAGTTCCCAAGCGCGGCATGGTCAGGTTGCGTATCCCCTATTCCCCCTGGCTACGCACCAGCGCTGGTTGTATCGAGCGTGATGGTGACTGGATCCGTTTCAAAGTTTCCACACCAGGGCTGTATGAAATCGGCAGCTCCTATGCGGTGCCCTGGCAAGGGAACTGCTGACTCGCGGTGATCGAGCACAGCGGCCGCCGCATCCGGATCCTGGGCACCACCGCACACCCGACCACCTCCTGGGTGGCGCAAGCGGCGAAGAACCGGGGGTCTTCTCCCCGCACTCCTGGAGTTCGAGCAGTTCGTTACTGCGCCGTAAAGCCCTCTACGGCGCTCACGCCCTGGGGGTGCCCCGTCTACCGGCGGGCACCAAGGGGCCTTGCCTCCCCTTGACCCGACAGGCACCTTGGCGCTCCCGGAAGGCTCCCCATCGCTCCCATCCGGGATCCGGCACCCACACCCGCCCCTCAGGCGGCGACGGCCGGGCGTGCGGGCGAGGGCAGCGCCTGCTCCGTCCAGATGCACTTGCCCGTCGCCGTGAAACGCATGCCCCATCGATCGGACAGCGCCGAGACCAGCTGCAGCCCGCGCCCGCCCTCGTCGGTCTCGGCGGCGCGGCGGATCCGCGGGGTGGTGAGGCTGCCGTCCGACACTTCGCAGATCAGTGTCCGGCCGTACAGCAGACGCAGCCGCATGGGGCCCTTCGCGTGCCGGACGACATTGCCGACCAGCTCGCTGACCAGAAGCTCGGTGGTCATCGACAGCTCGTCGAGACCCCACGTGGACAGCTTTTCGGTGGCCCGATGACGGGCTTCGGCCGCGGCGATGGGGCCGTCCGGGAGCGCCCAGGACACCACACGGTCCGGAGCTATCGACCGCGTCCGGGCGATCAGCAGCGCGGCGTCGTCGTGAGTCTCGGCCTGCTCCGGCACCAATGCGCTGATGACGGAGTCGCACAGCTGACCGGGGCCATGGAGCGGGGTGGGGGCGCACACGTCCGCGGACAAGTCCGCCGGAGGTGAGGCAGCCCTGGTGAGGGCGTGAGCGAGGCGGACCATGCCCTTGTCGATGTCAACGGCGGACGACTCGACCAGGCCATCGGTGTACAGCACCAGGTGGCTGCCTTCGGGCACCTCGATCTCGTGCATCTCGAAGGGCGGGCTGGCGGCGCCGAGCGGTGGATCGGCGTCGGCAGGGGGGAAGTAGGCCGTCCCGTCGGGTCGGAGGACGGCGAGCGGTGGGTGCCCGGCGCTCGCGAAACAGCACAGGTTGGTGGCGGGGTCATAGACCGTGTACAGACAGGTGGCGTAGAAGTCATCGCCGAGGTCGCCGACCAGATCGTTGAGGTGGGCGAGGAGTTCATCGGGCGGGAGCTCGAGATCGGCGAGGGTGTGCACGGCCGTGCGCAGCCGCCCCATGGTCACGGCCTCGGACAGCCCGTGGCCCATGACATCGCCGATGACGAGGGCGACCCGCTCCCCGGACAACGGGATGAGGTCGTACCAGTCGCCGCCGAGCTGCACGCCCCCGGCGGCGGGCAGATAGCGCGCGGCGGCCGTGACGGCCGGCAGGACGGGCAGCCTGTGGGGCAGCAGTCCACGCTGGAGCTCCTGGGCCCGGGTGTGCTCGGCGTCGTACAGCCGGGCCCGCTCCAGCGCCTGGGCGACCAGTCCGCTCAGCGCGATGAGCAGGGAGCGGTCCTCCTCGGAAAAGTGGCGTGGCTGACCGAAACCCACCACGCAGTAGCCGATCTGCTGGTCCGAGGCGATCAGGGGGAGGAAGGCCCATGCCTTCATCCCGCTTCGGTGGAGATAGCCGACCGCGTCCGGGTGGAGTTCGGCGTACTCCTGCGGAGTGGACAGGAAGATCGGGGAGCGGGAGCTGAGGACCTCCACGATGGCGGACATCTCCATGACCGAGATGCTCTGAACGGTCTCGAGGAACTCCGCCGGATACCCGGCCGAACCGACCATGCGCCACTGCCCGTCCTCGATCACCTGGCAGATCAGGCCGGTCGCGCCGAACGGCGGAAGCACCCGGTCGGCGACCGCCTTCACGACATCCTGGACGGTCAGCGCCTCGGCGAGCGCCGAGGTCAGCTCGCCCATGCGCATGACCCGCTCGGCCGCGGTGCGCTGGGCCGTGGAATGTTCGGCCTCCTCCCTCCGGCGTTCGGTGATGTCCGCGATGTGGATGACCAGTCCATCGGGGACCGGGTCGAAGCGTGCGTGGTACCAGCCCGCTCTGCCGGGCCACCGGGTGTCGAATCCGGCCGGTGCCTGAGTGGTCACGGCCCGCCCGTGGCAGGCGGCCATCCCGGTGTCCCGGACCACCGGGTGGTCCCACAGCACGGTCCCCAGCGCCTCCTGGGCGGAAGCCCCCAGCAACTTCAGGGCCGCGGGATTGGCGAAGGTCAGCCGTGCCTGGTCGTCGAGGGCGAGGAGGCCGTCGTTCATCCGCCATACGGCACTGCCGACGACGTCGCCGCCGAGGGGTTGCCTCTCGTGCTCGACGTCCGTGGCGGCGGGTCGGGCGGGCCGCAGATACCCGGCGACCCACTCGGCGACCATCCGCAGGAATTCACATTGCGCGTCGTCGAGCTCATCCGCCACCTCCACCAGGGCGGACAACGCACCCACCGACTGCCCGTCGGCCGTGATCACGGGCACCGACACCACCCCACTTCCGGGCGGAAGCGAGCCGGCGCCGGGAGGGAAGTCCTCCTGGGGGGAGCGGCCGGACGACGAGAGGGGCGCCCGGTGCGGCACATCCGGCGGTGGCGGCGTCCAGACCTGGCTGCCGTAACGCACACAGGACACGGGAGCCGCGCTGTCCTCGTCCGTGAGGGTCTCCCACCCCACGACCAGGTTGTCCGGCAGCCCCATGCTGGCCACCAGGCGCATCACCCCCTGGCGCGGATCACACACATGGATCATGCCGCCCAGGGCGCCGAGTTCGGCGACCGCCTGCCCGAGGGCGAGCCTCACCGGCCCGGTGCCACTCAGCTGGCCACCCGCGGAACCCATCAGCCGAAGCCGTGCCCGCGCCGACCGAGTGATCCGGGTGTCCGCGCTGTCTGGGTGTTGTTCATCCACACCCATGGCGTCACCTGTCATCGTCCTCGGGAGCCCGTGCCGTACGGATCGAAGACCGTGAGCGTCCCATATAGCCCGAATATAACCCTCACCTCAAGAATAGTTCCGGCCGATGGACATGGTCATCGGCATACGAGGCCGGACGCCGCCGCCAATGCGCGAATGTCAGCCGATGCCACGCCCGGCCTTGACCAGGTCCGCGGCCCGTTCGCCGATGATGACGCAGGGTGCCATGGTGTTGCCGCTGGTGATGGTGGGCATGACCGAGCCGTCCGCGATGCGCAGGCCACCGACACCGTGGACGCGCAGCGAGGCGTCGACCACGGACATCTCATCGCGCCCCATCTTCGCGGTGCAGGTCTCGTGGAAGTACGAACCGGCCGCGTCCCGGATGAAGTCCCTGAGCTCGGCACGGCGCAGCGGACCGGGCATGACCTCGCGCTTGACGAACGGCTCGACCTCCGCGCGGTTGCCGATCTCCCGGCAGAGCTCCACGCAGTATTCGAGCGCCCTCATGTCCTCCTCGGCCCGGAGGTAGCCGGCGTCGATCAGCGGGGGTGCCAAGGGATCCGGGCAGGCCAGCCGTACCGAGCCACGGCTGGCCGGGCGGGCGAGGCCGGGCGCCAGGGTCCAAGCGGAATCGTCCCCCACGGGAACGTCGTACCGGAGGACCGTCGCCTCGCCGGCGAGCGGAAGCTCGTCCAGCACCGGCATCAGATCGGGGCCGGGCAGCGACGGGTCGCTCTTGGCGAAGATGGCAAACTCGGCGGCGTTGTTCCGGGGTGCCTCGGGGACGCGGTACTCCCAGATACAGCCGGCGAGCAGAATGTGATCCTGGAAGTTCTTCCCCACACCCGGCAGATGCACGACGCCGGGGATGCCAAGCGCCGCGAGTTCCGCCTGGTCGCCCAGGCCGGAGAGCAGCAGCAGCTTCGGGGTGTTGATGGCGCCGAGAGAGACGATCACCTCCTCGTCCGCCGAGACGGTGTACACGCGGCCCCGGCGGACGAACTCCACCCCGGTCACCCGGGTCCCCGACAGCCTGAGCCGGGTCACCTCGGCGCCCAGCACGATGTCGAGATTGGGGCGGCCCATGACCGGATGGAGATAGGTGGCGGCGATCGAGACCCGGGCGTGTCCCGGGCCGATCAGGAGGTTGGGAAGACCGCAGCCACAGCCGGACTCCATGGGGTCCGCATTGAGATCGTCGACGGCCGGAATGCCGGTCGCGGACGTCGCCCGGGCCAGGGCCGCCGCGACCGGGACCGGGTCCTCGGGGAGGGCGATCCGCAGCGGGCCACCGGTGCCGCGGCGGGGGTCGGCGGGGCCGGTCCAGTTCTCCACTCGGCGGTAGACATCGAGGACAGAGGTGTACGACCAGCCCGGATCGCCGGTTTCCTCGGCCCAGGAGTCGAAGTCGCAGCGGTGGCCCCGTGCCCAGACGGAGGCGTTGACGCTGGAGCCGCCGCCCAGCACCTTGCCCATCGGCAGCGCGGGCATACGGCCGTGAAGCGAGCGGGACGGCTGAGCCGAAAAGCCCCAGTCGCGTTCGCTACCGATATTGGACATCCACCGGGTGGCGTCGGTGACCGCCTCCACCCGGTCGCTGCCACCGGCTTCCAGCAGCAGAACGCTCACCTCGGGCACGTCTGCCAGCCGTCGGGCGACGACGGACCCCGAGGTCCCTCCGCCACAGACGATGAAGTCGTAGCCGGGGCGCGGAACGTCGGTGACGATCTCACGGCCCTCGATGATGTGACTGGTGCGTGCCATGGGTGACGGCCGTCCTCCCGCCGGACGCGGCGTTCGGTGGCACCGCCTGGCGGGCTCGCTGATGTCCAGCGTAACCAGGGCGTGGAACCACTCGCCAGACGGGTAACGGCCGCGGAGAGCGTCGAGCGCCTACGCCGCGGGGGCGACGCGGCCGGGCCCGGCGGTGACCGACTGGTGAGCATCCTCGCCGATGCGGGGATTGAGGTCGTACTCAGCGGTGTTCGGATGCCGAGAATGAACTCGGTCATGGAGCGGTGGGTGCAGACCTGTCGGCACGAACCGCTGGACCGGACGTTGATCCGGAGCAGATCGCCGGCCTCGACATACGAAGACGCGAGCGCCTCGGCGGCATCCTCAACGAGTATCGGCATTCAGCGTGACCTGCACGGATGAGGATTCCGGCAAGCGCGATCCCGGCAAAGGGCCGAACGACGCGCTCCCGCACCCCCGCGGTGAGCCTGAAGCATCGACACCAGGATCGACGACGTCACATACTGACCCTCGTCGAAGTCTGACAACGGGGTCTTCCGCGTCCGGGCCTTCCAGGACGGCGACTTCTGCCGCAATCACGATGAGGAATCGCAGTGAACGCACCTACGTCGCCGACCGTTTGGGCGACCGGCGAGACCGTCGACGGCCGGTACCGGGTGATCGGCGAGCTTGGCCGGGGCGGGATGGGCGTCGTGCACCGGGTACGGCATCTCGCCTGGGGCATCGACATGGCGGTGAAGAGTTCGCGGCCCGAGCTGTTCCGGAGCCCCGGCGATCAGGAGCTGTTCGTCAGGGAGGCCGAGGCGTGGGTGTCCCTCGGGCTCCATCCGAACGTCTGCGCCTGCCATTACGTGCGGGTGATCGACGGTGTCCCCCGCGTGTTCGCCGAGTACGTCGACGGCGGCAGCCTGGCCGAGTGGATCGGCGACGGGCGCCTCCACGCCGGGGATGCGCGGCAGGCCCTCGCCCGTGTCCTCGACACGGCAGTCCAAGCGGCCCGTGGGCTCGAGCACGCCCATCGCGGAGACCTGGTGCACCAGGATGTGAAGCCGGCGAACATTCTGCTCGACGGCACGGGCGCCGCGAAGATCACCGACTTCGGTCTCGCCCGGTCCAAGGCCGCCACGGCCCCGACTGACCTCCACATGGCGCCGGGTGCCAGCGTGTTGGTGCCGTCCGGCGGCATGACGGTCGGCTACGCGTCCCCGGAGCAGCTCGCTGGCGAGCCCGTCGGGCGGCGCAGCGATGTCTACAGTTTCGCGGTCTCGGTCCTGGAGATGTTCACCGGCGGTGTGCATTGGGCGGCTGGTTCGGTCGCGGGTCTCGCGCTGGAGGAATACCTGGCCGACCCCTCGAATCCGGTCGCGGCGCCGCCGGAGGTCGCCCACCTGCTCCGGCGCTGTCTGCGGCAGCACCCGGCCCACCGGCCGGCCTCGATGGCGGACATCGCGGATGTACTGACCGGGATCTACGAGCAGGCGACCGGCTCGGCGTATCCGCGTCCCATGTCGCAGGCCGCCGATCTGCGCGCCGACGAGCTCAACAACCGTGGCCTGTCGCTCCTCGACCTGGACCGGGCCGCCGACGCCGAGCAGGCCTTCGACCAGGCGCTCGCGGTCGACCCGCACCACGTCGGGGCCGTGTACAACAGTGGCCTGTTCCGGTGGCGTACGGGGGCGATCACCGATGGGGAACTCGTCGCCCGGTTGGAGGCGATCCCACGTGGGTCCGGCGCGTCCTCCTGGCAGGTGCGGCTGTTTCTGGCCCGGGTCCACCTCGAACGCGGCGACCTCGCGGCGGCACACGACCTGCTCGACGCCCTCGCGCGCGAACGGCCCGACGACACCGACGTACGGGCGGCGCTGCGGGTGGCGGCCTCCGGAACCGTGGCCGATGCCCGCCACACCGGCACCCGGGAGTTTCGCGAGCCGTTCGCGGTGCCGTTCGCGCCGGTGAAACTGCTCGCCCGGCACGAGGTGATGGGCTACCTGCCGATCCGGTTCACTCCCGACGGACGCCTCGCGCTGAGCGGCCACTGGGACGGCGTGCTCCGGCTGTGGGACACGGCGACCCGCGCACAGCGGGTGTCGGTCAGGGGCCACCGCACGCAGGTGCTCGGCGTCGACCTCACCCCTGACGGCTCGTACGCGCTGTCCACGAGCCGCGACGGCACGGTGCAGTTCTGGGATCTCAGGGCGGGCAGGTGTACCCGCGTCATCCGCTCCGCCGCACGCGCCACGGGGTGCCCGGTCAGGTTGAGTGCCGACGGGCGCATCGGTGTGTGGCAGGGCGTGGACGGGCGCGTCCAGGTCTGGGAACCGCGGACCGGGACCTGCCTGTGGTCGCTCGGGGCAGCGCTCAAGGACGGCGCCCTGGACGGCTCGCAGTACGAGGTGAGCGCCGACGGGCGCCATGTGCTCACCGCCGAGGAGGACGGGGCGCGGCTGTGGAGCGTGGCCGATGGCCGGTGCCGGGTGCTGGCCGCCGGCTCGGCGACGCATGCGCTGTGCTTCAGCCCCGATGGGCGGATGGTCGCGGTGGCCGGCAAGGACCGGGTGATCCGGTTGTGGGCTGTGGGGGACGACCAGCGGGTCCGTACCTTGCGTACGTTGACGGGGCTGACCGCCGCGGCCGGTCACCTGGCCTTCGGTGACAGTGGGCGGCTGCTGCTGTCCGGAACGACCGGCGACCACACCGTTCAGCTCTGGGAGCTGAGCAGCGGCCGGTGTCTGCGGAGCTTCACCGCCCACGCGTACGGAATGCACCACGTCGGATTCGAGGACGGTGACGACCGGTTCGGCTGCTCCGTCGGCGGACATCCCGAACTGCCCATGCACCGCTGGCGGTTGCCCGCTACCGGATACGCCGCCGAGCCGCATCTGATCAAGCCGCGCGAGCACGCGGAGGTCAGCCGGCTCGGCGGACTGGCCGAGGAGCTGCTCGCCGACGCACGCCAGGCGATGTCGAACGGCCGACACCGGTCAGCCTTCGGCCTGTTGACCCGCGCACGGGAGATACCGGGATACGAGCGCGCGCCCCAGGTCCTGGCCGCCTGGCACGAACTGGGCCGCTCGGCGCGCCACGTACGGCTGCGCTCCGCCTGGTCGCGGCCACTGGACGCCGGCCACCTCTCCTTCGGCGCCATCACGGCGATCGGTGTCGCCGCGGATGTCCGGCTCGCCGTCAGCGGGCAGAGCGACGGCACCGTGCGGATCTGGGATCTGGACAGCGGCGCGTGCACGCACGTCCTCGACGATCACCAGGGCAGGGTGGGCGGGGTGGCGTTGAGCGACGACGGCCGGCACGTCCTGTGCGAGGGCACCAAGCCACTCGCGATCATTCGGCGGCGACTGGCGGACGGCGAGTGCCGTCGGCTGACTCCGGACTGGGACATGAGGCGGACCATCAGGTTCACCGGCGACGGAAGGTACGCCTGGTTCGGCAGCGGCGACGGTGTCCTGCGCCGATGGGACCTGGACGACGACCGCTGCGTCGCGACGATCAGCCAGAACGGCCCGGTCAACGTGATCTCCACGTCCGCGGACGGACGGCTCGCGGCGGTCGGCGACTCAGGCGGCGTGGTCCGGCTGCGGGATCTCGACACCGGAGCCTGCCTGCGGACCTGGACCGGCCCCCGGGAACCGATCCTGTCGGCGTGCCTGAGCGCCGACGGCCGCCTGGCCATGTCCACACACCAGGTCATGTCCTCGGGCGCCAAGGACGAACCGATCCGGCTGTGGGACGCCGGTTCCGGGCGGTCCGTACGCGAGTTCGCGGGGCACGAGGGCTGGGTCTCCGCCGTGCGGTTCACACCCGACGCCCGGTTCGCCTTCTCGGCCGGGCACGACAGATCCGTACGGATGTGGGAGGTCGCCACCGGCCGATGCCTGCACGTGCTCGAAGGGCACCAACAACGCATCCGGCACCTCGAACTCACCCCCGACCTGCGCAACTTGGTCTCGGCGGGAGACGACGGCATCCGGCTCTGGGACCTCGACTGGGAGCTGGCGGCCGACTGAGCGGAGCGGGACGCGTACTGTCCGGCGCAGCGGACGGCACGCTCACGTTCACCGTCTCGTCCCCCGAAGCCCCCCACACGCAAGGAGACGATCCTCTGTGCCGCCCTCGGCCACCATCACGCTCACCCTCGTCGAGGGCCGGGTCAAGCCCGGCGCGTACGTCTTCGAGGAGCGCACCACCTGCGTTCTCGGCCGCTCCACCGACTGCTCGCCACAACTGCCCGACGACTCCGACCACAAGACCGTCTCCCGCCACCACTGCCTGCTCGACATCAACCCGCCGGACATCCGCATCCGCGACTTCGGCAGCCTCAACGGCACGTACGTCAACGGCGAGAAGATCGGCCAGCGGCGCCGCGGCCTCACCCCCGAGGAGGCCGTCGCGGATTCCTACCCCGGGCACGACCTCAAGGACGGCGACCGGATCCGCCTCGGTGACACCGTGTTCCGCGTCGACATCACGCGGCCGCGGGTCGCCACGGTGAGGCTCGCGCGCTGCGCCAAGTGCGAGCGCGAGCTGGGCGACGAGGCGGGCGGCCGCCCCGGCGAGTTGTTGTGCGCCGCCTGCCAGGCCCGGCCCGACGCCGTGCTCAAGCTGCTGCTCGAGCTGGCGCACGGCGGCCGCGCCGACCTCAAGGCCATCCGCGGCTACTCGGTGATCCGGGAGCTCGGCCGTGGCGGCATGGGCGCGGTGTACCTGGCCCGGCACGAGGCCACCGGCGTCGAGGTGGCGCTGAAGGTGATGCTGCCGAAGGTGGCGGCGAGCGAGACGGCGCGCGCCCGGTTCCTGCGCGAGGTGGCGCTCACCCGGGCGATGAAGCATCCGCACGTCGTCGCGCCGCACGACGCGGGCTTCGGATACGGAACCTTCTATCTGACAACCGAGTTCTGCACCGGCGGCAGTCTGGACCGGCTCGTCGCCCGACGCGGCGGGCGACTCCCGGTCGAGGAGGCGATGCCCATCGCGGTGCAGGCGCTCAAGGGCCTGGAACACGCGCACGGGCAGGGAATCGTCCACCGCGATTTGAGCCCCTCCAACATCCTGCTGCACCGGGAGACCGACGGCTCGACGACGGCGAAGATCGCGGACTTCGGCATCGGAAAGGCCTTTGACCAGGCGGGCCTGAGCGGGCTGACACGCACCGGCACCACGGCTGGCAAACCGATGTTCATGCCGCGCCAACAGGTCATCGACTTCCGCAAGGCCACCCCCGCCGTGGACGTCTGGGCATTTGCCGCCTGCCTCTACCACACGCTGACCGGAAGGACCCCGCGCGAGTTCCCGCGCGCCAAGGACCCCTGGCAGGTCGTCCTGCAGGAGCCGGCGATCCCGATCCGCCGCCGCGACCCGGCCATCCCACGACGCCTCGCGGAGGTCATCGACACGGCGCTGCGGGAGCACCCCGAGATCGGCTGCGCGAGCGCGGCGGAGCTGCGCGGGGCACTGGAGCGGGCGGGGCGGTGAGCCCCGACTGCGGCAGTTACGCGGGAGCAACCGGCCAGCGACCGTGACGGTGAAAACGGACAGCCCGCGCTACCCGATAGGTAACCACCCCAAGAGCTCAGTGTTTCGAGTTCGGTGCTGTTCCGGGGGTGAGTGCGGTTGCGAGGGCGGCGAGGCGGTCATGTTCCTCGGGTGTGAGACGGCTGAACCGGTCGGCGACCGATTCGGCGAAGCGCTCCCGTAGGCGCACAATCAGCTGTTCGCCCTCCTGGGTGGCCGTTACGCGATTCACCCTGCGGTCCTCGCTGTCGCGCTCTCTCGCCAACAGCCCCCGCCTCTCCAACCGGTCGATCATGCCGGTGACATTGGTCCTGTCGCAGCCGAGAGTGGTGGCCAGTTCACTGAAGGACGGCCGATCGGAAGTCAGGACGCACAGTAGCTGGGCCTGCTGAGTGGTCAGGCCGAACTCGCGCCCGATGAGCGCGTAGAGGGCGGCGGCCTCGCGGTGCAGCGTGGTTACGGCGGCAGCAAGGGCATCCGAGGTCATGAGGGACAGTCTAGATGATTGACGTCATCGACAATTTAGGAGAGCATCTCGCCTATCGACATCACCACCTTTCTGGGGGCTCGGACATGCGCATGAACAGCAAGGTCGCAGTCGTGACGGGAGCGTCCCGGGGGATCGGGCGCGCTGTCGCCGAACGGTTGGGGGCGGATGGAGCGCGGGTGATCGTCAACTACCACTCGGACGCGGTCGCGGCGAAAGATGCCGTGACCGCCGTCGAGCGTGCGGGCGGACGGGCCACCGCGGTGCGAGCCGATGTGCGCGACGCGACGCAACTGAGCTCTCTGTTCAAGGCGGCCGTTACGGAGTACGGCGGGCTGGATGTCCTCGTCAGCAATACCGGGATGGCGCGCCCCACATCCCTGGCGGATGCCACGGACGAGGACTTGGAGCTGCACTTCGCCATCAACACCCGGCCCGTCTTCAGAGCCCTGAAGGAGGCCGCACTCCACATGCGCCACGGTGGGCGGGTCGTCGTGATCTCCAGCGGTGCGACCGTCGCGGCGCATCCTGGCGCGGGCCTCTACGCCGCGAGTAAAGCGGCGGCTGAGCAACTGGCCCGGGCGGCGGCACACGAGCTCGGACCGCGCGGAATCACGGTGAACAGCGTGTTGCCCGGCGCTACCCGCACCGATGCCCTGCAGGCTCAGATGCCGGCTGACGTGGCCGCGTCCATCCGTAGCCAGACGCCCCTCGGCCGCCTGGGCGAGCCGGCCGACATCGCATCGGTGGTCGCGTTCCTGGCCTCGGACGAAGGCGCATGGATCAACGGCCAGACCATCCACGCAAGCGGTGGCCTCTTCTGAGGTGCCCTGACAGCTGTTGTCCTTCCGTGCCTGATGACGGCGTCTTCGCTGGGCAGGCACAGAGTCGCTGAGTCCGTGGAAGTCGTGGCCGGTGCGGCTTCACGGCGCGGCAGCACATTCCCGCGCTCCGGCTCACCGATCCGCCCGCTGGAGTACTAACTCCCTACCATCAAGGAGAGACATGTCCGACCCCCTGGCCGGAAGCCCGACCGAAGCGACCGCGTCGGCCCCTGAATACCCGATGCCCAGGGCGACGGGCTGCCCATTCGACCCGCCCCCGGCGCTCAAAGCGATGCAGCGGAAAGGACCCCTCACCAGGGTTCGCACCGTGGACGGCGGTACCCCCTGGCTGGTGACCGGCCATGCCGATCTGCGTGCCCTGTCCCTCGATCCGAAGATCAGTGCCGACAACACTCGGCCCGGATACCCGCAGACCGTTCCCAGCGACGGCGAGGACGCCCTCAGCTTCATCGTGATGGACAACCCCGAACACGCTCGGCTGCGACGCATGGTGACCGCGCCGTTCACGGCGAAGAACGTGGAGAGGCTGCGGCCCTCCGTGCAGAGGATCGTGGACGGCCTGATCGACGACATGCTCGCCGGGCCCACCCCGGTCGACCTGGTGGAAGTGTTCGCGCTGCCCGTGCCGTCGCTGGTGATCTGCGAGCTGCTGGGTATCCCCTACTCCGACCACCATTTCTTCCGAGAGAACACCCACGTCATAGCCAGGCGGTCGACGTCCCCCGAGGACCGGACGTCCGCCCTGGCCGGGCTGATCGACTACCTCGGCGACCTGATGGGGCAGAAGCTGTCCCACCCTGCCGACGACCTGCTCTCCGGTCTTGTGCCCAGGGTCCAGGCGGGCGAGCTGACCCGGCAGGACGCCGCCCAGATGGGCGTCCTGCTGCTGCTCGCCGGGCACGAGACCTCCGCCAACATGATCGCGCTCGGCACGCTCGCCCTCATGGAACACCCCGAGCAACTCGCCCTGCTGCGTGCGTCCGAGCGGGCCCGGGTGCCGAGCGCCGCCGGGCAGCCTCCTGGGCTGGTCCCGGCGGTTCCGCCATGGGATGGGATGGCGGCTTTCTCCCAGTCGGCGGCGCGCACCACGCTGACCTCCAGGTGAGCGGTCATGTGGCCGATGGTGGCGAGCGGTTCCTGGTCGACGCGGCTGACGTCTTCGAAGTACTGGTGGCGGCCGGCGCAGGAGATGACCAAGGCGCTGATGCCTTCTTCGATGGCGATGGCGATGGCGCGGCCGCCGACTTCCCCGAACGACCCCAGGAACACGCGTCACGACCGGGTGGGTTCGGCTGAGTCCGGTCTGCTGAGGTGGGTCTGGGCGTACTTACGGAACGCGGTGACCAGGCGACTGTGGTCGTCGGCGCGAGTGGCCAGTACGACGTGGGCCGGATCGACGCCGTCGAGCGGAATCGAGGTGAGGTCGGGACGCAGGGCCTGGATGTTGTGGCCGACGAAGATGGCCACGGCCTGCCCGGCGGCGACGAGTTCGAACTTGTCCTCGATGGCGTCGATGAGGGGACCGTCGGGCGCGGGGCGGCCGTTGGGGCGGGGATCGATGCGCCAGTAGGCGCTCCACGCCGGATCGGACTCACGCAGTCGGGGCAGGGGTTCGTCGGCGATGTCGTCGAGGGTGACGTATTCCTTGCCCGCCAGCCTGTGGTCCAGCGGCACGACCACGACGCGCGGTTCGTCGTAGAGAACCGTGACGTGCAATTGATCGGTGGGGAACGGCAATCGGCTGACCACCGCGTCCACCCGGTGTTCCAGCAGCGCGGCTGGGACGTCGTGGAAGGCCACGTGCTGGGCCCGCACATCGGCGTCGGGATGGCGGCGGCGCATCTCGCGTACGGCGGGTGTGACGATCAGGCCGGTGGTGTAGCCGACGGTGATGCGGCTGGGCTGGGCCGCGGCCTTGGCGCGTGCGATGGCCCCAGCCGCGGCGCGCAGCAACGCTTTGGCCTGTGGCAGGAACACCTGGCCCGCCTCGGTGAGGGCGCTGCCTCGCGGAGTGCGGTCCAGTAGCCGGGCGCCGAGTTGCTGTTCCAGGCGGTGGATCTGCCGGCTCAGGGACGGCTGGGTGATGTGCAGGGCTTCGGCGGCGCGGCCGAAATGCCGGTGTTCGGCGATGACCGTGAAGCTGTGCACCAGCCGCAGATCGAGGTCTACGGCCGTCGGCAGGTCGGGCATGTCCCCAGGGTAGTCCTCGACCACGTCATGCACAGGGCAATGAACTGGAGTGATGCTCAAGCCGTATTGCGCGATGCGGAGGTTTCATTGGATCGGGGAGGTCGTCCGGGGGCAGGGTGGAAAAACCGGCCCGGCACCTATTCGGAGCCGGTTGACAGTCACCTGATCGAAGGAGTCCGACAACCATGCGCGTATTCGTCACCGGTGCGACCGGCTTCGTCGGGGCCGCGGTCGTGCGGGAGCTGCTGGATGCCGGGCACCAGGTGCTTGGCCTGGCCCGATCGGACGCCTCCGCTGCCACGCTGACCGCGACCGGGGCCGAAGCGCACCGCGGCAGCCTGGAGGACCTGGACAGCCTGCGCGCCGGTGCGGCGTTGGCCGACGGCGTGATCCACACCGCGTTCATCCATGACTTCACCCATTTCCAGAACTCCGTCGCGGTGGACCTGCGCGCCGTCGAGACCATCGCGCAGACGCTGGCCGGCACGGATCGCCCCTTTGTGATCAGCTCCGGCACCCCGGGCGTGGCGGGCGGGATGGCGACCGAGGACACCATCCCCGCGCCCGGGACGCCCGCTGCGGCGCGAGGTGGTGCGGAGGAGGCGGTGCTGGCGTTCGCCGACCGCGGCGTGCGCGGCTCAGTGGTACGGCTGCCACGGTCGGTGCACGGCGAGGGCGACCACCACGGCTTCGTCTCCCGGCTGATCGATATTGCCCGGGAGCGGGGCGTGTCGGCATATCCGGGGGACGGGGCCAACGCGTGGCCGGCCGTGCACCGGCTGGACACCGCGCTGCTGTACCGGCTGGCCTTGGAGCACGCGCCCGCGGGCAGCCGGCTGCACGCGGTAGGCGATGAGGGCATCCCGGTGCGCCGGCTCGCCGAGCGCATCGGCAAGCACCTGAACCTGCCGGTCACGTCCATCCCTGTGGAGCAGGCCGTCGAGCACTTCGGCTGGCTCGGTCCGATCTTCGCGACGGACGCGCCGGCCTCCAGTGCCAGCACCCAAAAGCTGATGGACTGGCACCCGGTTCGCCCCGGGCTGCTCGCGGATCTCGACGCCGGCCACTACTTCACCCGCTGACGCGAACCGTGCGGCGAATTCACAAGGAAGATCGCCACGGGAGCCGGCACGGTAGTGGACATGGCGCGGCGGGCGCCTGGTATCGATCAGACCTCCCGAGGAGGAGTCTCCCCATGGAAATCATCGACGCGCATCTGCATCTGCCACGGCCCTGGTCGCAGTGGAAGCACGGCGACGAGGCGTTCTTGGACCTGCAGACCGAGCTTCTGCTCGGGCAGATGGACGCCGCGGGCGTGGATGCCGCCGTCATCATCAGCGATCCGCACGTAGCCCCCGCCCAGTGGTGCGCGGCCGCGACCGCCCGGCATCCCGACCGCCTCGCAACCGTCCTGGTATGCGACGAGACCGCGCCCGACATCGCCGACCAGGTAGCGAGCGCGCGGGAGAACCCGGGCGTCCTGGGTCTTCGCATCACCACAGCCTGGCCTCCCGGCAACGTCGAGCGTCTCCGGGCAGGCGCCTACGATCGCTTGCTGAGCACAGCCGAGGAACACGGTGTACCGGTGTGCGTCCTGGGCGCGGGCGATCTCCCCGACGTGGCGGTGGTGGCGCGTGCGTACCCGACTTTGCCGCTGATCATCGATCACCTCGGGCTCAACCAGCCGCCGTTCATGCCGGCCGACGATCCGCCGTGGCGCGACCTCGGGCAGCTCCTGGCGCTCGCCGACCTTCCGAATGTCTCCGTCAAACTGTCCGGGGCACCGACCCTGTCAGATACGCCGTACCCCTACCCCGATATCTGGCCGTACCTGAGGCAGGTACTGGACGCCTTCGGAGTCGACCGCTGCATGTGGGGGACGGACCAGCATCGGGTCTTCGGGCGCCTCCACGGCTTCGACCCAGTGCCGAGGTATCCCGGCTACCACTCATACGCCCAGGGACTGCACTACCTGCTCGACCGCGACGAGTTCACCGAAGCGGAGAAGACCGCACTGTTCGGCGGCACCCTCCGCAAGATCATGGGCTGGCCGGCCGAACCGGCATCGTCACCGACCCCGTGCCCCACCGGCTGACGGCGCGACAGGTCACCGGTCGGCGGCAGAATGAGATGGGCGAACCGACCAGCCCTGACCAGCCCTTGGGGAAGGTGACCGGCCTGCTCCGAGGAAATGCCCGCTGGAGTTGCGTGACCGTGCGGTCCGGATGTATCGCGCCGCCGAGCCAAAGTCCGTCATCCGCCGTGTGGCCAAGGAACTCGGGGTGCATCACGATGCCCTGCGCGGCTGGATCCTGCAGGCCGAGGCCGAGGCCGGCGAGCGGAGGGCCTGCTGGCCACCGAGGAGAAAGAAGAGCTCTGACCTGCCCCGGACCTGGTGAAACGCGACTTCACGGCGCCCGCGCCGAACCGATTGTGGGTCATCGACCTGCCCATGATCCCCACGTAGTCTTGGAAGAAGCAGGCCGACGCTTACATTGCTCGGCACAGGCACAGGCACAGGCACAGAGCAGGTGATGGCGATGACGCAGTTGCGCTAGCCGCCCGCCCGGAGAGCCCGGGACCCCGGACGGCTGGTTCCGGAGGAACGAGATGTCCCACACGGACAAGACAAAACCATCGTGGGTACGCCACCGCGAGCACGGTGGTCTGCCCCTGCACGACCACCGGCACGGCCCCTGCGACCTTCCGCCACACCCGCCCCGGCAGGACACCGGCACCCGCTGCCGATGGGCCACCGTCACCGGAATGGCCTCCCCATGGACGTGCTGTGCACGCACCCAGGAACGCTCAGCACATAAGGAATGGCAGGGATGGGTGAGGGCCGCCAACCGCAAGGCACGCTACGCCGCACGCCACGTCGCACGCCACTGGCAGATGGACATGGATTGACCGGGACAGCCAGTGCTTGGCTCCGCAACGTCCGGGAGGCCATTGGGCCTGCGGACCTTGGAGTCGATGGCCGACGGCGTTTCGGGAGGGCTCAGCGGTTGTGCCGGCGGACGCAGCCGGGGACCACGACGCACCAGCCGGTGACCGACTCTGCGGTCCGCCGCCCGCAACCGGTCCAGCAACACCTGCTGAAGCTCATCCCATACGCCGGCCGCCTGCCACTCGGCCAGCCGCCGCCAGCACGTCGGCCCCGAACCGAATCCCAGCTCCCGCGACAGGAACTCCCACTGGATCCCCGTGTAGAGCACGGACAAGATGCCCTGCAACGTCTTGCGGTCATCGATCCTGTTGCGCCCCGGATACCGGTACCGGCGTTCATGCCTGGTGCCGCGTCAGAGGGCCTTTGCCCTGTGGTGATGTGACACGTCGTAGGGCTTGCGCGGCGCGGTGGGTTTCGTTCTCACGGCGTCGGACCGGGATCTGGTCTTGTGGCGCCCGCGGCGCGGGCGTAGCGGGCGGCGAGGTCCGCGAATGCGGTGGCCAGTCGGGGCGGGCCGATGACTTCGCTATCGGTGTCGAAGCGGCCGACGGTTGCGGCGATTCCGGTCCATGACCATGAGCCGAGGGTGAGTCGGCAGTGGTAGGGGCCGAGTTCTTCGACGATTCCGTCCTGGGCGAAGGGTGCGACGTTGGCGGCCAGGAGGTGGAGGATGACTTCGCCCAGGCAGGGCCAGTCGGTGGCGGTGCCGTCATTGCCGCGGAATCGGCTGGTGATGAAGGTGACGACGTTGCCGCCGGGCAGTTCGCGAGGGGTGAAGCGGGGGCCGGTAGGTGTGCGGGGATGGATGCGATCGACGCGGAAGGTACGCCAGTCCTCGCGGTCGAGGTCCCAGGCCACGAGGTACCAGCGTTGACGCCAGGTGAGAGCCTGTGTCATATCCCCGGTCGGATCAGCGTGCGGCGTCAGGGGGCACCTCCCAGCGGTAGCTGGGGGAGCGTGCGATCGCAAGGCGCCGGA